>JAZKHN010000370.1:0-2691 GCA_040385325.1 Pseudomonadota bacterium | reverse complement strand
GCCAGCGCAACAGCCAGAAGCTGCTGGTGGCGGGGGGTTTTTGGCAGGGCTGCGAGAGAGCGGGATATCAGCGTTGTATTGGGCGTAGGCATACTGCGTCCTTGATATGGATTAATGCGGCGGGCAGAAGAAAGAGGGATAAACGAGACTGTCGAAATTCGAATGGGCGGGAAGTGAAGCCTGGCGAAGGGCTGGGGCTTAAAACTTCGAGGCCTAGGGTTTTTACCAGCTTTTTATTTTACATACATTAATGAATGTATAGTTAAAAGCTCGAAAAATTAACATCATAGGATAGAAAAAAGTGGTTCGCCGCACCAAAGAAGACGCCCTCGCCACCCGCAGCAGCCTGCTGGATGCGGCGGAATTGCTGTTCCAGGCGCAGGGCGTTTCACGTACCTCCCTGGCCGACATCGCGCGGGAAGCCGGGACCACCCGCGGCGCCATTTACTGGCATTTCACGGACAAGGCCGACCTGTTCAACGCCATGATGGAGCGCGTCACGCTTCCGCTGGAACAATCCTTTGAAACCGCGGATCGGGAAAAGCCGGGCCAGGACCCGCTCGAACGCATACGCGACGTGCTCAAGTCAGGATTTCAGCTGATCTCCACGGATGACAGGACACGGCGCGTCTTCGAAGTGGTCACGCACAAGGTCGAGTACATCGATGAACTGCAGGCCGTACGTGCACGCCACCTGACCTGCCGTAATGAATTTTTGGGGCGTATTGAAGATGGCCTGAAGCAGGCTATTGCCAGCCAGGGGCTGGTGCCGCCCGTATCACCTGCAACCGCCGCACAGGGTCTTCACGCCCTGCTCGACGGCCTTCTGCAAAACTGGTTGCTGGACCCGTCAGGGTTCGAACTGGCCTCAACGGGGGAGCAGGTGATGGATGTGTACCTGAGGGGGCTGGGCCTGAAACTCGACCTGCAAGCGCAAAAGGCCATTAACAAATCTTGATTCGTGTACGTCACGGCCCCGTAAGTGCAGCGGCTAGTGCAAATGACGCGGCTTGCGGCCACCGCCACCATGGCCTGACGACCCGCCGGGTGAACCACCCATGCCACGCGGCGGACGGCCCAGCTGCATGGAGCTGACCAGTGCATCAAAACGCTGCGCGAACAGCTTGTCGATGGCAGCGACCACTTCACCCAGTTCGGAACCGTCGAAATGGCGCTCCATCAGGCCAATGGTGTCCTGCACCAGCAGGTCACGCTGCACCTGCATGATGGACGCCGGTGTAGGGCCGACAAAATACATCGCGAAGTCATCGCGCGCCTCTTCATCAGCGCCCTCTTCTTCATCGTCAAAATCGGCGTCGTAAAACGTGACTTCAATCGGCGCCCCCTCCTGCGCCAGATCATTCAGACCCATGCACATCTCGTCAAGCGCCTGGCGGAAATCTTCATCGCCTGGAACTGTCCAGCACATCTGCAGCAGGTGCTTTTGAACATCGAAGCGGATGCCCGGCTCTTCCTCGTAGGCGCTCTCGGCAGCGGCCGCCAGCGACTTGGCACCAGCGTATTTCCAAAGGGGCTTCAGCGCCTCCTGCAACTGCTCGAACGTTACTTCCTCGCGCAGCGGCACTTCGCCGTGCACATGGATTTCAAAAGGTGTGTTGTAGCTAGCCATAAAAACATCTTAACCAGTTGTAGGACGCCACGCGCGGCTGGCAAACGAGGTCAATAAAACGACATGATTGGTGCCCGAGACCGGGATCGAACCGGTACGCCCGCTATTCACGAAGCGGCGGATTTTAAGTCCGCTGTGTCTACCTGTTTCACCACTCGGGCCCATACGTCATTTACGCCATTGTCAAACAAAAAAGCCTCCGTCTGGAAGGAGGCTTTGATCAAAGTGGCCAGGGCCAGCATGGTTGATGGAGGCGCGGGGCGGAGTCGAACCGCCCTAGGCGGATTTGCAATCCGCTACATAACCGCTTTGTTACCGCGCCGTATTCTCTTGCTTCTTCAGGGACCTGCGCCGACATGAATAATCCACATCAATAACGGTACAACGGGACCCCAATGAAAAAGGACAGCATTTTGAAGTGCTGCCCTTTAAATTGGAGCGGGAGAAGAGTCTCGAACTCTCGACCTCAACCTTGGCAAGGTTGCGCTCTACCAACTGAGCTACTCCCGCGTTTACAGCCTCGAATTATAGCGTACTTTTAACGCCCTACGCAAGACTGAATAAAAACTTCAATGTTTGACGGTACCCGAAACATCGGCGGGCGCAGCCACCACAGGTGTAGCAGCCGCAGCGGCCAACGCAACCTCTTCATCGGTGAGCGGAACCGGCTGGCGCTCCAGTGCCACCTTCAGCACCTGGTCAATCCATTTCACGGGAATGATCTCAAGCCCGTTCTTCACGTTGTCGGGAATCTCCTGCAGGTCCTTGGCGTTCTCTTCAGGAATCAGCACCGTCTTGATGCCGCCGCGCAGCGCAGCCAGCAGTTTTTCCTTCAAGCCGCCAATGGCCGTGACCTCGCCGCGCAGCGTGATCTCGCCCGTCATCGCCACATCGCCGCGTACAGGAATGCCGGTCATGGCAGACACAAATGCGGTCGTCATCGCCGCGCCGGCGCTTGGACCGTCCTTTGGCGTTGCACCGTCGGGCACGTGAATATGGATGTCGCGCTTCTCGAACATTTCATCCTTGATGCCCAGCATTTTTGAGCGGCTGCGCACCAC
>JAZKHN010000369.1:0-1968 GCA_040385325.1 Pseudomonadota bacterium | reverse complement strand
CTGCGCATCACCAGCGCCGGTCTGCGTTTGATCGACAAAAAAGGCATCGATGCTGTCCTGGTGGACCTTCGTGCCCGCGGTGAAGTCTAAGGAGAACCGACATGGCTAAAGGCGCACGCGAAAAAATCAAGCTGGAATCAACTGCCGGCACCGGTCACTTCTATACGACCACCAAAAACAAGAAGACCACGCCCGACAAAATGCTGATCATGAAATTTGATCCAAAAGCACGCAAGCACGTGGAATACAAGGAAATCAAGCTGAAGTAATTCGGCCTGTCTCCCCGCAGCGTTTGCTGCACTAAAAAGACCGCTGTTTACAGCGGTTTTTTTACGCCTGTCATTCCTGCGATGCCGGACGGCGAGATCAAGGGTAAGAAACACGGCAGCGCAGGGCTCAGGCGCGGAGCCTGATCAAAGCCCTGGCCGGAATGGTCTGTCGTCCTGTATTACTGCAATTGGCAATCAATTAACTGGCACCTGATTTTGCACCTCCTTACCTGATGACAGGCATAAAAAAACCGCCTTGCTTTTCCGCAGGCGGTTAGTTTGGCTTGCTTGCCCGAGTGAGGTATCAGGCCCGGGCGGAGCGCAACTTCATGGAGAAGTCACGCAGTGCAGAAATACCGCTTTCTTCAGCACGATGGCACCAAGCCTGCAGGTCAGCGGCCAGTTGCTCACGTGATGCATTGGTGCTCAACCACATCTGGCGCAGCTCTTCACGCATGGTGACCATCTTGTCCAGCACCGGGTGCTCGGCCCTGGCTTGCGCGATGTGCGTCCTGGCCGTAGCTGGCACCTTGTCGTCGTCACGGTGCAGCCAGCGGTTGGCCGCGCGCAACACGGAGATATCGGCCTTTTTGGCACGCAGCAGTTCAACTTCAGCACGGCCGGCACGGCGCAGTTCGCGCGCAAAACCAGCCATCACTTCATAGCGGTGAGCAATCAGGGCTTCAAGCGTCTTCTCGTCGGCCACAGGCTGGATGGAACCGAGTTGCAGCTTGGGCGGCACCTTCTTGACGCTGGCAAGGCCCACGCGCTCAAGTGCGCGGATGTAGATCCAGCCGATGTCGAACTCGTAAGGCTTGACCGAGAACTTGGCCGATGTCGGGTAGGTGTGGTGATTATTGTGCAGCTCTTCGCCGCCAATCATGATGCCCCAGGGCGAGATGTTGGTGCTGGCGTCAGGCGCCTCGAAATTGCGATAGCCCCAGTAGTGGCCAATGCCATTGATGATGCCGGCGGCGGTCACGGGGATCCACGCCATCTGCACGGCCCACACGGCAAGGCCGGCAACGCCGAACAGGGCCAGGTCGATGATCATCATCAGGCCCACACCCTGCCAGCTGTAGCGGGTGTACAGGTTGCGTTCAATCCAGTCGCTGGGGGTGCCATGGCCGTACTTGACCATGGTTTCCTTGTTCTTGCTCTCGGCGCGATAGAGTTCAGCACCTTCCCAGAAGACCTTCTTGATGCCGTGGGCCTGCGGGCTGTGCGGGTCTTCAATGGTTTCGCATTTGGCGTGATGCTTGCGGTGGATGGACACCCATTCTTTTGTCACCTGGCCGGTACCCAGCCACAGCCAGAAACGGAAGAAATGCGACGGAATGGCATGCAGATCCATGGCGCGGTGCGCCTGATGGCGGTGCAGGTAAATCGTCACGCTGGCGATGGTGATGTGTGTGGTCACCAACGTGTACAACACAATTTGCCACCAGCTTGCAGCGAGAAGTCCGTGGGCCAGCCAGTCAATGGCGGCGTCAAAAACAAACATGTATGTCCTTTAAACAGTCCGGAAAATGCAGCCAAAAATGGCCGCTGTTCGGGCGATCCGGGCAGTCGCTCATTCTAAACGGAAGCCCCCTGAAAACAAAGCTTTTCGTAAGATCTGAAAGCGACAGTCAGGTTCCCGAAAACCTTTAAAAATCAACTACTTGGCAACTTGTTCCGGTTTGCCGGGCACAGATCA
>JAZKHN010000368.1:0-5571 GCA_040385325.1 Pseudomonadota bacterium | reverse complement strand
GCACCGACGTTGCTCGCGCGGTGAAACGATTCAAACAGGTGACTGATCTCGTCTGCCGGTATGCCAATGCCTTGGTCAGACACTTCAAACACCGTGATGCCCTGCCCCACCGACACATCGAAGCGCACTTCGCCGCCTTCAGGTGAATACTTGATGGCGTTGGACAGCAGGTTGCTGAAGATGTGCCTGAGCAGTTTTTCGTCATAGGCGCCCTGGCTGACCTCACTGGCAAAGTGCAGCTTGACGTTGCACAAGGTTGGCGCTTGCTGGCGGCAGGCGTCTTCCACCAGTTCTTCGCAGAGCGGTTTCAGATCCAGCGGACGCGGCAAAAACTCAAGCATCTGGGCATCGGCCTTGCCTATCAACAGCACGCGATCCAGCATGCTCATCATGCGTTGCACGCCAGCTGAAATGCTCTCCAGGATTTCGGCTTTTTCAGATTCAGGCAAGCGGTCACCGTAATGTTTGAGCAGCTCCTGCGCCGACAAAATGCTGGACAGCGGCGTGCGGAACTCATGGCTGGTCATGGCGACAAAACGGCTGCGCAGCTCGTTGAGTTCACGTTGCTGCTCCAGCGCCTCGCGGGTGTCTTCTTCTGACTTCCTGCGTTCGGTGATGTCCAGAAAGGTCCAGATCACGCCGGCTTCGGGGTCGTTGGGTTTGATGCAGCTTCCGCCTATCTGGACCCAGAACAGTTCGCCGTTGCGCCGCTTGAGCTGACGTTCTGCAGTGTGGGTGCTGTGGTCGGCCAGTGCCGCCCGGGCTTCACGGCCGAATTGCATCCAGTCGTCGTGGCTGAGGTGATAGGCCTCCGATGAGCCACCTATCATTTCCTCACGCGCGTAGCCCATCATCTGGGCGAACTTGTCGTTCACCCATTCATGGCGGCGCATCACCGACAGCACAATGCCGACCAGTGCGCTGTTCAGGATAGCCTCGCGCTCTGACGATGTCTTGAGCAGCGCGGCTTCAAGCTCCTTGCGCCGGGTGATGTTGGTCATAACCCAGACCGTGCCCTGACCCAGGTCACGCGTTACCACCGCCTTGCCCGACAGTGACACCCAGATCAGCGTGCCATTGGCCTGGCGCACCTGAATCTCGGTTTCGTAGACCTCGCCTCTGGCAATGCAGGCCGCCACCTCGCCACCCACACGCAGGTACTCTTCACGCGACTGGTAGAAGGGCTCCATGGTGGTCACGTCCTTGTCGGTGGACGCGAAAATGTCCATCATGGCCTGGTTGGCCCAGCGGAAGCGCCCGTCCGGCGAGAGAAAAACAATACCGACGATAGAGGTCTGCAAAATGGTTTCGCGCTCCTGCAGCACGGTGCGGTAGCGCTCCTGGGACTCGCTCAGGGCTTCGACCATGGCATGGTCAACCTGGCTCCTGGCCTGCGCCTGTTCTTTCTCTGCAATTGCCACATTGATGCGGTTGCCCAGGCCGAAGGACAGCAGCACCATCTCAAGTGCCGAGCCGACCATCAGCGCATTGGCCGTCAGGGCATTTGAAGGGAGCAGGCCGGTGTTGTGCGCAGCAAGCACTGCAACGCCGAGCAGCAGCAAGGCCCAGGCGCCCAGGAAATAACGTGCGCCGGGGTGCTTTCTTTTGACGCTGAGTATGCCGACCAGCACCAGCGTGGACACCGTGACGATGGCCAGAACTGTCACCATCCAGACCGATATGACATAAGGAAGCGACAGCGCCGCGATCACCGTCAGCACCCACAGCACAACCTCGAGGCGCAGCAGCTTGTCGAGCAGGGGCATGGTGCTTTTGCTCGACAGGAAATCACGCGCAAACAGAATGCCGAAAACCCCGCTCGCTGCATTGCTGGCCGAGATGGACACCATGATCCACCAAGGCCATTGCGGCCACAGAAACTGCGCTCCCATGCCGGTCAACGAGACCTGCGAGACGGCAATCCATGCGACAAAAACCACGTAATAAAGATAGACCCGATCTTTCAAAGATACGAACAGCAGCAGGTTGTAAAGAAACAGGCCCACCAGCATGCCGAAATAAAGGCTGAGTACGGAGTATTCAAGCTGGTCATGGGCCCAGAGTGTGGCGGGTTGCCAGAGGCGAACTGGCGCGGCCACTGTGCCCTCGGACGTAACCCGCAGGTAGACCGTGTTGGCCTGCCCGGGCTGCAGGTTCACAGGCAGCACGTGGTTGCGATGCGGAATCTTGCGCTCTACAAACGACAGCAGGTCACCGCCGGCCTGACGCTCAAAACTGCCGTCAGGCCTGGCGATGTAAAGCTCAAGGTGGTCAAGCGGCGGATAAGCCACCTCGAACAGCCATTGCGAGGGCGCATCTGGCTGCAACTCAAGCGACAGGCGCAGCCAGAAGGCGGAATGAGTCAGTCCAAAATTCGTAGCGGTTGCACCTGCCTTGACGGGCACAAACTGCGCCTGTATTGCAGGTTTGAGGACCTCATCAAAGCCGAGCTTTGCGCCCTTGTCTTCAAATACCGTGAAGGCGTTTGAAAGTACATATCGCCCCGAATTGCCAATAAGGACACGGCCTGCCGGATCGGTCTGCGCATGTAGCGGATGGGCAAGGCAAAAGCCAGCCAGCAGCAACACGGCGCACCGCAACCACCATGAAACCTGCGATGACATTGCGTTTGCCGCCCTGGGAGCCACAACACGGACAGCATGCAGGAGTCGGGAGGAAATGGGCATAGGGCAGTTTTTATGGGACCTCGCGCATTATGAACGCCCCTGCCGCGACACACGACCTCAGGGCGGGAAGCGCAACGCCACGTGACCTGGGGCATGGCTCAAGCCAACCCCCTGCGCTTCTGCCAGCGCCTCTACATCGTCCCATCCCAGTTTTCGGTAAGCCGGTGCGTTGCCTGCCATCATGGCTTCGCCTGCCGACGGAGCGACACGAATGTCGAGCAAAGCCTCCGGGCCTGAAAACGCAGCGGTCAACACGACATCCGAAGGCCCGTCGCACTCATCAGTGAGCGCCAGCAGGCTGGCCATGAACACGCCGCGCAGGCGGCTGAGCAACACCTTGCCTTCGGTGCTCTCGGTTTCGTTGACCAGATTGATGCCCCGAAAAGACATCTCTGTGGCCACCAAACCGATGGATTCGGCCACACAGGCACCAAGGGCTGCAGGTGCATCTTCACGCGGTGCCAGCCATGTCATCAAACCCATACACGACGTGGAAGCCTCCCTGGCAAGGGTATTGATGGCGTTGCTGTTTTTGACAAGCGCTGCCATGTCGGGCTCAGGTTTTTGCAGGCGTTTTTCAAGCATGGCGGCCATCATGCTGACCGGCTGCAAGGCACCCGCCATGTCATGCCTCAACGCAGGTGCCATGCGCCGGAGCAATGCGTAACGTGCCGCCTCTGCGAGGCGTTCCTTCAGGAACTCGGGGGCGTGGTTCATGCGTGTTCCTGCAGGCATTTCATGAGCTGGTCGTAATCAACGGGTTTGACCAGGTGGTGGTCAAAGCCCGCCTGGCCAGCCCTGTCCTTGTCGGCGGTTTGTCCCCAGCCCGTTAGTGCGATAAGAGTCATGTTTTTTCCGCCCCGTTGCTGCCTGATCATGCGGGCAGCGTCGTACCCGTCCATTCCGGGCATACCGATGTCCATCACGATGACATCAGGCTGAATGCGTTCCGCTGCTTCTACTGCTGCCACGCCGTCATACACTGCCTTGACATCAAAACCGTCCATGCCCAGCAGGGCCTCCAGTGTGTCGGCAGCATCGACGTTGTCGTCAACCACCAGGATTTTTCGCGTTGTAAGTTCTTTCATCGTCTCTGAATCCATTTTTTCCTGCTGCACGGATGGCAGTGTTTCTTCAACAACAACGGGCAAGGTCAATACAAATTCACTGCCCTTGCCCAGGCCTGCGCTGGTCGCGTGGAGGGTCCCGCCATGCATTTCTGCAAACTGCCGCGCCAGACTCAAACCAATACCCAAACCCGTGGGTGCCTCGCCCGGCACAGGTGTCTGTGCAAACAGATCGAATATACGGGCTATTGAAGCAGCTTCGAGACCAATGCCGTTATCACGCACGCGAAAAGTTACCGTGCTTCCGCTGACATCTGTCGCCAGCACAATGTGTCCGCCAGCATGCGTGAATTTGGCCGCATTGACCAGAAGGTTGGCCACACTTTGTACCAGCCGGGCATGGTCGGCAACCAGAACGTGCTCGGTCTGCAGGGGGATGACTTCAAGCCGGTGGCCCTTGTTGTCCATCAACGAGCCCGAAATCTCGACCGCGTGGTTGATCACCGACTGCAACGATATGTGCCCGGTCTTGAGGACGACCTTGCCGCTGGTGATGCGGGCCACGTCCAGCAAGTCATCTACCAGGCGGGTCAAATGGGTTACCTGCCGGTTGACGACATTGCGCAACTGTGTGACCTGGGCTGAATCGGGGTGAAGATGTTGCAGGATGCCCATGGAGGTGCGTATGGGCGCCAGCGGGTTGCGCAATTCATGCGCCAAAGTCGCCAAAAATTCATCCTTGCGCTGGTCAGCATCACGCACCTGGTATTGCCTTTCACGGGCGCGAATCGCGGTGCGAGCGGCGGCGATCAGCGCGATGGTGCGCACCGGTCGTTCAAGCAGGGTCACATTGCCGAGATTTTCTACCGCGCGCTGTACGTCAAGTGAATCAGCGCCGCTGCGTGTGAGCAAAAGGATGGGGACGTCAGACCAGGTTGGCTGCGCGGCAACATACTCAGCAAGGGGCCTGAGG
This sequence comes from Pseudomonadota bacterium, assembly GCA_040385325.1. Lineage (GTDB taxonomy): Bacteria > Pseudomonadota > Gammaproteobacteria > Burkholderiales > Burkholderiaceae_C > Polaromonas. The sequence goes on along the minus strand of JAZKHN010000368.1, from coordinate 844 downwards.
GCCATTCCGCTGATGGCCTCTTCTACCAGAAGCAAGCCACCAGCCCCCCTGGCAAGCTGCTCAAGCAGATCACCGGGCGTACATGCGATGACACAGTCGAGACCTACTGATTCAAAGACTCTTGCCGTCAGGGCGGCGTCCTGGCCGGTCGGCGCGCAAATAACGATGCGACGCTCCATCTACCTGATCCCGGCGTCGTCATTCGCTGAAGTGCTGTTTCCAATATATACCGGCACGCCGGTGAGAATGCCCCGGAAGCCCCGCAAGGTTTCGCCCACATGGATACCCTTGTTGTCCATGGAGAACTGGCGGATCGTGCGCTCGTGAAGACTGCCCCGCTTCTTGAAGACGGAGACAGCCTGCTTGACCTCACCATCGTGCTCGAAATAACGCAGCATCAGCACGTTGTCGGCCAGGTAGCTCGCGTCGACCGAGGTAGACATATTTCCACCCAGCATGCCCTGCTGTACGCCTATAAGAATGGTGACCACGCCGCGCTGACCAAGATAGGTGAGCAGTTCGTGCAGGTGCGTGGTGAGAAAACGCTCGTCAGGCATTGCATTGAGATAGCCATTGATGCTGTCGATCACGACCACTTTTGCACCGTCATCGGCAGCCTTGCATACCGCAGTGGCAAATTCGCCGGGCGACAGCTCGGCCGGGTCAATCTGCCTGATGGCCAGCAAGCCGCTGTTGTAATGCGCACGCACGTCCATGCCCAGGCCATCGGCACGGTTTAGCAGGTTGTTTGCTGCTTCTTCAAACAGGAACATGGCACTTTGTTGCCCGCGCTGGCCGGCGGCTGACACAAACAGGCTGGCAAGCGAGGATTTACCCGTGCCGG
>JAZKHN010000367.1:0-2183 GCA_040385325.1 Pseudomonadota bacterium | reverse complement strand
ACAAGCCGCGCATCCTGGGCACCTTCAACGAGCCCATGGACAACTGGCTGAGCTTTTTCATGTTCACCTACTTCACCGACCGTGATGGCAAGTTCCAGCTCAAGTCGTTTGCAGAAAGTGCGTTTGATCCGCTGGCGCGAACCACACGCTTCATGCTGACCGAAGAAGCGCACCACATGTTCGTCGGCGAGACCGGCATTGGCCGCGTCATCAAGCGCACGCTGGAAGTCATGAAGGAACTGGACTCGCATGACCCGGCCACTTTGCGTAATGCCGGCGTTATCGACCTGCCCACCATCCAGAAATTCATGAACTTCTGGTTCACCTCGTCGCTGGACCTGTTCGGTTCCGAAGCATCGAGCAATGCCGCCAACTACTTCGCCAACGGCATCAAGGGCAGGCCGGACGAAGCCAAGTTTGCCGACCACGTTGAGCTGGAAAGCGAAATGAGCATCCAGGTGCCAGACGGCAAAGGTGGTTTGAAAACCGAGACGATTTCGACCCGCAACGGCATGAATGAAATTACCCGCACGGAATACGTCAAGGACTGCAATGTCGGCCTGACCCGCTGGAACATGGGCATCAAGCGCGCCGGCGTCGATTTCGAGTTCGCATTGCCGTCGACACGTTTCCGCCGTGAGGTGGGCGCATGGTCAGCCGCACACACAGACCCGCAGGGCAACCCCATCAGCGCCGCCGATTTTGAAGCGAAGAAAGACCAGTGGCTGCCAACGCCGGAAGACACGGCCTTCGTCAAGAGCCTGATGAACCGCGTGACCGAGCCCGGCAAGATGGCGGCGTGGATTGCACCGCCGGATCGCGGCATCAACGCCAACCCGGTCGAGTACGAGTACGTGAAACTCTGAGAATGTGGCCCCCACGCAGGTTATTGGGTCAGACGCCAATTTCGCTGCAGTGCAAAGCACTGCACCCCAAGGGCGAGCCGGAGGCTCTGCGAATTTGGGCTCTGACCCCAAAAACCTGCTGCCCCCCAAGGGGGCCGCCCCACCTGCGGCCTGGCAGAGCCAGTTCCGCGGCTCCTGCTTGCATTCCTCCGAGTTGCTATCTAATTAATAGCTTCTCACGCTCGTATCTATTGGTCTGCAGCCCGATTTCGCCCTCAAAAACGGGCTTTTGAGGCCTGGAAACTGCAAAAAATCGGCCCTGAGGCCTGCCGCGCAGCAAAAATGTAAAGTTGACTTTACATTTTGCCGATCCCCACGTCTGGCCCGTCTGGCCAAACACCATGCCGCGTTTTTACTGCGGCACAAGCCCCGAGGCCTTGACCAGTTCGGCGTGCAGCGCGATCTCCTGTGCAATGATTTGCTGGAATTGTTCGGGTGTGGTGGGCGCCTGATCCATGCCGATTTCATACAGCTGTTTCTTCACGTCTTCACTCTGCAGGATGGCGTGCACCTGGCGGTTCAGCTGGTCTACCAGGGGGCGCGGTGTGCCCGCTGGCGCCAGCAGGCCTATCCAGGTCTGCATGACCATATTGGGGATGCCTGCTTCGCGCATGGTGGGCACGTCGGCGATCAGTGCCGAGCGCTTGTCGCTCATCAGTGCCAGCGCCGTCAGCTTGCCGGACTTGAGGTAGGGCAGCGCTTCGGGCAAGGGCGCGAACAGCAGGTCAACGTTTCCGCCCATCAGGTCGGTGATGGCCAGCGCGCCGCCTTTGTAAGGCACATGGGTCATGCGCACCTGCGCCCGCGTCTCGAACATCAGCGTGGCCAGGTGCTGCGGGCTGCCGTCGCCCGAGGTGGCGTAGTTCAGGCTACCGGGTTTGGCCTTGGCTGCCGCGAGAAGAGCCCCTGCGCTGGAGAACTTCTGCTTGTCCTTGACCACCAGCACCATGGACTGGTTGGCCAGCTTGGTGATGGGTGCAAAGTCGGCCTGCGGGTCGTAGGGCAGCTCCTTGAAGATGCTCTTGTTGGTGGTCAGGAACGAGGCAGGTGAAGCCATCAGCGTGTAGCCGTCCGGCGCGGCCTTGGCCACCGCCGGCAGGCCGATACGGCCTGAGGCACCGGCCCGGTTGTCCACCACGAAAGGCTGACCGGTAACGGCGGCCAACTTCTGGCCGACCAGGCGCGCAATGATGTCCACCCCACCGCCTGCGGGCAGCGCCACGATGACTTTCACCGGATGGTCGGGATAGCTGCCCTGTGCGCTGGCAGGCACCGCTG
>JAZKHN010000366.1:0-1684 GCA_040385325.1 Pseudomonadota bacterium | reverse complement strand
GCTGCGGGCGCTGCTGTTGACAGTGTGGAGCGGGGGTCGGTCTTGTCGTACATGGATTGGTGGGAATGGTGATCAGGGAGATAAAGGGGCGCGGTTAGGCGCGGCTAGCGCGCCGCAGCAACTGCACGGGGTTTGTAGCCGAGGCTGGCAGAGACTCTTGCAGCAGCGGCCAGCGTGTGCCTGACCTGCTCATCGCTGGGGACGACACCCAGGTACTGGATCGAATCCACGATTGAGATGGTTCCCGCAAGCACTCCCCTGCTGTCAAAAACAGGTGCCGCCAGCGCATTGAAGCCAATCAGTGTTTCATTGGGTGCGGTGGCCCATCCCTGCTTTTTGGTCCTGGCCAGGTCGGCCGCCAAGGCGCGCGAAGTGATGATGGTTTTGGGAGTCAAAGCCACAAGCGCGGTGTCCAGGATGCGCCCTCGCATCTCCTGGTCACCAAAGGCCAAAGTCACCTTGCCTTGCGCAGTGGCATGGAGCGGCAGAAGCGAACCTGGTTTCACGCCAATTTCAATCAGCGATTTGCCCGGCAGGGTCAGCAGGACACGAACGCCTTCAGGTTCTATGCGCGATACCACTGCAGAATGCCCCAGCACCTCGCGCAACTCCCTCAGGCTGCTGCGTGCCACGCTCACGAGGTCATGTTTGGCGCTGATGGAGACGCCAATATTGATAAGGGCGGGACCGATCTCATACCGCTCGCTGATGGCTTCCTGGCGCGCATACCCCTGCTGGACCAGTGTCTGCAAATGCCGATGGATCCGGCTTTTGGTTGTGCCGAGCGCCGCAGCAATAGCGGTCACACCAACAGCTTCAGTTTGCGACGAAAGGTGAGCAACGACACGAAGGGCCATCACCACCGACTGAATGCTGCCAGCATCTCTGTCATCGTGGGGCGCGGAAAGAAAGGCTTTTACAGGCATGGTGGGTGAGGTCCGAATGGCAATGAAGTTTTGTATCGCAGAGAAGAACAGTGGATTGATTAACGATACTACTCATCCAGCTTCAATGCCAGTTTTTACGAGCTGTGTTTTCCCCGAGGTTTTTCAGGAAAATCGTCCTGAGGTGCATGACGCGTTCAATGGCCAGACCACACTCCGGCTTTCGAAGGCTCTGCGGGCAACGGGGTTGCCGAAGGTTTTACTGCATGGAAAGCCGGTTGATAACAGCAGACAATGCAAGCCGGAGATTCCAAACAGTCCCATGAACAACACAGAAACACCACCGGCCCTCAAGGAAATATTTAATGCCCAACGCTTCCACCATGTGGCGAAGGAAGCTGCCGGCGTGTATCCGCGCTTCGACAGCGCCATGTTTCTGAAACTCGCATTGCACGGTCTGCAGGAGTTGTCGCTGATGCAGCGCCTGCGCCGCATGACGGAAAGCCTGCACACGGTCCTGCCCGCAGATTTCGAAAGGTCTGTCGTCATCCTGAAAAAACTGGCACCGCGCATCAACAGTGGTTTTGTCACGCTGGTACTGCCCGACTACGTGGCGCTGTATGGACGTGACCATTTCGATGCATCCATGGAAGCGCTCAAGTTTTTTACCGTCTTTGGTTCCTCTGAATTCGCGGTGCGCGAATTCATACGTGCCGACCCGGTGCGGGCCTTGAAGGTGATGAAAACCTGGGCTCGTGACGACAGCGAGCATGTGCGCCGCCTGGCCAGCGAAGGCAGCC
>JAZKHN010000365.1:2584-4090 GCA_040385325.1 Pseudomonadota bacterium | reverse complement strand
GAAGTTGCCCACACGGCCCGCAGCCAGCCCGGTCGGCACGCAGGGTGCGATGAAGTCCATCACCTGCAGCCAGGGGCGCTGGCGTGAATGCGCAAACCAGACCTGCGACACCAGCACACCCAGCATGCCGCCATGAAAACTCATGCCGCCCTGCCAGACATAAAAAATCTCCAGCGGATGCGAGAGGTAATAACCGGGTTTGTAAAACAGGCAATAGCCGATGCGCCCGCCGATGACAACGCCCATCACGCCGAGGAAAAGGATGTCTTCAATGTCACGCCGCGCCCAGGCGCCCGGCCCGGTGATGGAGGCATAAGGCTGGTGCCGCAAACGCAGCGTGGCCAGAAAAAAGAAGAGGCCGAAAGCGGCCAGGTAGGTCAGCCCGTACCAGTGCACGGCCAGGGGGCCAAGCTGCAGGGCGACGGGGTTGATTTCAGGGTGAATGAGCATGGTGGGTATTTTGCACGCTGCCCATGACCCGCCTGCGTCAGCCGGTTTCGCCAGTGAGCCGGGCGGGCAAGCTGCGGCCACCCAGCCAAAATGCATTACGCTTCGCCCATGATGACCACATCAGCATCCCTTCCAGCATCCCCTACCCACGCCGCAGGCCAGACATGCTGACGCTCAAGCAGGTAGAGGCGGTCTACTGGGTCAGCACACTGGGCAGTTTCAACGCTGCGGCCGACCGCCTGAACGCCACGCAGTCCACCATCTCAAAACGCATCCTCGACCTCGAAGCCTTCCTGGGCATTGACGTATTCGAGCGCAACAACCGCGCGCAGCTGACACTCAAGGGCCGTGAGCTGCTGGGTGATTTTGAAAAGATGCTCGAACTGCAGCAAAGCGTGGTGAGCCGCGCGGGCAACGAAAGCTCTTACTCCGGCCGCTTCAGGCTGGGCGTGACCGAAATGGTTGCACTCACATGGTTGCCCGCATTGATCTCGGAAGTCCGCAAGGTCTACCCCCTGATCGTGCTCGAACCCAAGGTCGACCACACCACCAAACTCTGGCCGCAGATGGCCAGCCACCTGCTCGACATGGTGATCTGCCCGCACCTGCAGACCGAAGGCCACTTGTTCGACACCGTGCAGCTCGGCTTCATGGATTCAAGCTGGATGTGCCGGCCCGACCTGCTCGACGACCGCAAGGGCGGCCTGCCGATAGAAGACGTGCTGCGTCTGCCGCTGCTGACTTATTCCGAAGGCTCGCTCCTGCATCAGCGCCTGCTGAAAGCCATTGCGGCCGCCAACATCTGGCACGACAACACCATCGTCTGCAACAGCATGATCGCGCTGGCGGAGCTGGCCAGCGCGGGCCTGGGCGTGACCTACCTGCCGCGCGAATACTTTTCGTCGTATGTGGAGTCAGGCAACCTGCGCACCATACAGACCAGCCTGGTGCTGCCGCCGCTTGAGTACAACGCGGTTCACCGCAGCGATGCAGTGAGCGTGCGGATTGCCGAAATTGCCCGCGGCGTATGCGACTTCGGCCGCCCACGCTGGCACA
>JAZKHN010000365.1:0-2484 GCA_040385325.1 Pseudomonadota bacterium | reverse complement strand
AGATTCAAAAAAGCGATAGCGCTTTGAGAATTTAATTCTCTTTATACGCCGCAACCTGCGTGACATACTGGCCCCCGCTCAAGGCAAACCGCATCGCGGTTTTCCACACATTCCAGAGACAACGAGGAGACATTCACCGTGAAGATTGCAAGGATAGAAACGTTTTTCTTCTACCCCGAAAGCGGCAAGAACCTGCTGTTTTGCCGCATCGAGACCGAGGACGGCCTGCACGGCTGGGGCGAGTCCTATGTCGGCGTCAAAAAAGAACGGGTGGTCGACGAATACCTGCGGGCCATGGCGCCTTACGTCATCGGCCGCGACGCAAACAACATACGCCACACCGCGCAGGTGATGTTCGACGACTTCGCCATCCGCAGGTCGTCGGTCGACTTTTTCTGCGCCTGGAGCGCCATCGAACTCGCGATGTGGGACATCGTCGGCAAGAAGGCCAACATGCCGCTGTACCAGATGCTGGGCGGCGCCTGCCGCGAGAAAGTGCGCATCTACGCCAACGGCTGGTGGTACGGCGTGACGGATATCGACAGCACGGTCAAACGCGCCCTGGAGGTCAAGGCCATGGGCTACACCTCGCTGAAGTGGGACCCCTTCCCCGGCCCTTGGCGCACCTTCATCACGAAGCAGGAAGAAGACTACGCCGTCGACAACGTGCGCGCCATGCGTGAGGCGCTCGGCCCCGACATGGACCTGCTGATAGACGCGCACCGCCGCGTGGCGCCGCACCACTCCATCCGTGTGGCCAAGCGACTGGAAGAGTTCGGTATTTTTTGCTACGAGGAGCCCTGCCTGTCGGACAACCTCGACCTGGTGGCGGAAGTGCGGCAGGCGATTTCAACACCTGTCGTCACCGGCGAAACGCTCTACACCAAGGAAGACTTTGCCCGCGTGCTGGAAAAACGCGCGGCGGACATCCTGAACCCGGACATCTGCGCGGTCGGCGGCCTCACGCAGATGCTGGACATCGCTGCGATGGCGCAGCCTTACGCCGTGGCCATAAGCCCGCACAACTACAACAGCACCATCGTCGGCCTCGCGGCGACCGTGCACCTGTCGGCGCTGATCCCCAACTTTTTGATTGCCGAGTGCTTCATCAACCTGAAGGACGCTTGCGACACCATCGCCAAGCCGGGCCTGAACATCAGCGAAGGCTGGGTCGACCTGCCGACCGCACCCGGCCTGGGCATAGACATAGACGTGGAGCAGATGCGCAAGAAACCGTACAAGGATTTCCCGCACAAGGACATGCGCCGCCACTGGGAAGAGTTCCCGCGCAAGAACTATGTGTGGGGCGTGGCCAACGTGACACGTTGACCTGAACCCGTGACATCAAGACATCCACCAAACACCATCAAGGAAAGCGCTACATGACAACGATTGCAGAACAGAAAAAAGCGGCCCAGGCGAACTACATCGGTTACGCCGGGGTCGCCTCCGCCACTGCCCATGAAGCCATGGAGCGACGCGGCGCCGTGGATTCGCAGATCAAGCCTATCCGGCTGGGCATGCGCCTGCTGGGCCGCGCCTTCACCTGCATTTGCCCACCCAACGACAACCTCACCCTGCACGCGGCCCTGAAAATGGCCCTGCCCGGCGACATCCTGGTTTGCAATGCTGGCGGCTTTACCGAGCAGGGCCTGTTCGGTGATGTGATGGGCAGCTGTGCACTGGGCCGGGGCCTGGGTGGCCTGCTGGTGGACGGCGGCGTGCGTGATACGGAAACGCTTGCAGAGGTGGGCTTTTCGGTGTTTTCCCGCGGCATCTCCATCAAGGGCACCGTGAAGGAAACGATGGGGCAACTCCAGATTCCCATCACGGTCGGCGGCGTCATCGTGCATCCCGGCGATTTGGTGATAGGCGATGACGATGGCGTCTGTATCGTGCCGCAAGCCGAAATTGAATCGCTGCTGCCGCTGTGCAAAAAGCGCGAGGACAAGGAAGCCAAATTCCGCGCCGCCCTGATGGAAGGCAAAACCACCTGGGACATGCTCAACCTTGAAGAGCTCCTCAAGAGCAAGGGCATCCCCTCGCCTTTCGCAAAAGCCTGAGGAGACCCGACCATGGCCAAGCCCCAACCCGTCAACTACGAAGACGCCTCGCCCGCCGTGCGCGAGGTCTTCGACGATATCAAGACAAGCCGCAAGGTGCCTGATGTCAACAACATCTGGAAGTACCTGGCGAACGACCCGGCCACCCTGAAACGCACCTGGACCAGCGTCAAGGAAGTCATGGCCCCGGGCGGCGCCCTTGACCCCGTGGTCAAGGAAATGATTTACCTCGCCATCAGCGTCACCAACAACTGCGGTTACTGCGTGGCCAGCCACAGCTTTGCCGCAACCAAAGCCGGCATGACCGACGAGATGTTCGGCGAGGTCATGGCCATCGTGGGCATGGCCAACGAAACCAACCGCCTCGTCACCGGTTACCGCGTCCCTATTGACGCAGCCTTCGACAAATAAACCGCCGTGT
>JAZKHN010000364.1:1339-3638 GCA_040385325.1 Pseudomonadota bacterium | reverse complement strand
CGATGCGATTGCCAAGGCTGCACCTGACGGCATGACGATTGGCATCTCAGCCGTTGCCACACACGCCATCAACCCCTGGCTGTACAGCAAGATGCCCTTCAACGCGGCCACCGACTTTGCACCCATCACGCAGATGCTGCGCGTACCCAACGTGCTGGTGATGAATGCCGACACCGCGAACCGCCTGAAGATCAACACGGTGGCAGACCTCGTCAAATACGCCAAGGCTAACCCCGGCAAGCTCAACTACGGCAGCGGCGGCAACGGCAGCGCGGGCCATCTGGCAGGTGAAATGTTCAAGGCGCAGGCCGGGATTTTTGCAGTGCACATCCCCTACAACGGCGGCAACCCGGCGCAGCTTGCGCTGCTCGGCGGCCAGGTTGATTTCAACTTTGACAACCTCGCCACCGCATCGGCCAACATCAAGTCCGGCAAGCTGAAAGCAATTGCCGTGACCACCACCAAACGCAGTGCCGTGCTGCCAGATACACCGGCCATTTCCGAAACCCTCAAGGGTTTCGAGATCGACACCTGGTGGGGCCTGGTGGCGCCGGCAGGCACGCCGCCCGATGTGGTGGCCAAACTGAACAAGGCTTTTGTGGATGCGCTGAACACGCCTGAAGCCAAAACGCGTTTTGCCGCACTGATGGCTGAACCGGTGGCCAGCTCGCCTGCAGAATTTGGTGCCTTCATGAAAGGCGAGCTCGCCAAATACGAGAAGGTCGTCAAGGCCTCTGGCGCCAAGGTTGATTGAATCCCCGGCATCGCGCAGGGCAAGGCGGCGGCGTAGCCAACCCTCATGAAGCTCCACCACCTGCGCGACTTTCTCGCCATCGTCGAGAAGGAAAGCATCAGTGCTGCCGCCAAGCACCTGGGCATCGCCCAGCCGTCGCTGAGCCGCAGCATTCGCGAGCTTGAAAAAGAACTGGGCGCACCTCTGTTTGAACGGCACGCGCGCGGAGCCGCGTTGACACCGATGGGCATTGTGTTTGCGCGGCGTGCACGCATGGCCGTCGGAGAACTCGAAAAAGGCCGGGCCGAGATCAGCCAGATGCAGGGCGAGGTGCATGGCGATGTGGCCGTGTGCATTTCGGGTGTCAGCCACCTCACCCTGCTGGGAGAAGCGCTCACGCCCTTCCAGAAGCGTTACCCGCTGGTCAAGCTGCACCTGATTGAAGGTGTCTACCCTCAGGCGGAAAGCCGCTTGCGCGAAGGCAGCATTGACGCCTATGTGGGCCCGGTGCCGGACGTCAACATACCGCCAGACCTGCGGGTTGAAAAGCTCTTTCAGCCCTCGCGCGTGGTGCTGGCTCGCAAGGGCCATCCACTGGCGGGCGCAAGGTCACTCGCCGAATTGATGGACGCGAACTGGCTCACGACCTCCATCACCGACAAGGCAGAGCTTGAGTTTGGCGCCATCTTCGAGTCGCACGGCCTGCCGCCGCCGCGGCTTTCAATACGGGTTGGCTCCAGCATGACGCTGATCACAGCACTGATCAGCAGCGACGCCATCGTGATCAGTTCGCGGACGTGGGCCGACCTGCCCATGTTCAGGGACCTGCTGACCGTGATTGAGGTCGAACAGATACTCAGCGCTCCCCCCATCGCGCTGATCTACCGTGCCGCCGTGCCGCCCACGCCGGCCGCAGAATACTTCTGCGACATGATCCGCCGGGCGGCCGTCCCCATGCTCAAGCGCTATCCCCCGCCAGCGAAGTAAGCCGCCTGTTAGAACCCGACGCATGCCTCCCAAGCATGGGCCGCATCAAACTGCCATCTTCACGGATGCGCCCCCAGTCCCTACAGTTCAGGACTGGAAAGCCTCGCTTTCCTGAGAAAACGACAAGCGCGACTGAAGGAGACAAAGCCTTGACACAAAATTCCGTGAGTACGGACGAACTGCTGGACCAGTTCCAGATTGGCCAACTGGCGCAAAACTGGGGCAACTGGCGTGACACCGGCGACTGGGATCGCCTGCGCAACTGCTACACGCCAGACGCCACCATGGTCACCACCTGGTACAACGGCCCGGCGGCGGGCTTTCTTGAAGCAAGCATTCAGGGCCGCAAACGGCAACCCAAAGACCGCGGCGGCATGCACATCATTGGCGGCACCACCAGTTACGTCAAAGGCAGGCGCGCCACCGGCGAGACACGCATCACCCTGCTGCTGCGCAGCGAGGTGCATGGCCAGCTGGTCGATATCACCGTGTACGGCCGCTTCATCGACTGCCTGCTCAAGGGGGACGATGGCCAGTGGCGCATACAGTCGCGCGAGCCGGTCTACGACAAGGACTTTC
>JAZKHN010000364.1:0-1239 GCA_040385325.1 Pseudomonadota bacterium | reverse complement strand
GACGATGGCCAGTGGCGCATACAGTCGCGCGAGCCGGTCTACGACAAGGACTTTCTGCGTACCGTGGACCCGGCGGGTTCCGTCAGCCTGGACCCCGCCGAACTCGCCAAATATCCCCTCGGCTTTCGCCACCTGGCCTATGTGCAGGCCTCCGAAGGGCACAGCATCACCCTGGGCATTCCCGCCCCTTACAGCGACGAAGAACAAGCCATCTACGCCAAAGGCAGAGCCTGGCTTGAAGGAGACAAATCATGAAAAAAATCATTTCAACATTGGCTGCCGTGTGTATGAGCACCGGCCTCGGCCTGGCCTCATCAGCGATGGCCCAGGCCTACCCCACGAAGCCCGTCACGATCATCGTCGGCACCACGGCCGGTGGCGGTTATGACCTGGTGGCGCGCCGCCTTGAAAAGGCGATGACCAAAAACCTGGGCCAGAGCATCGTCGTGGTCAACCGCCCCGGCGCCGGCTCGCTGGTCGGCACCATGGCCGTGCTGCAGGCACCGCCCGACGGCTACACGCTGGCCATGGGCGGCCTGGCCAACATGGTGTTCAATGCGGCCCTCTACAAAAAGCTGCCTTACGACCCGCTCGCTGATTTCACCGCCATCGGCATCGCGGCCGAAAGCCCCTATGTCATGGTGACCCGCAAAGACCTGGGCCTGACCGACCTGGCGTCCATCGTCAAATACGCCAAGGCCAACCCCGGCAAGCTCAACCTCGCCAACATCGGCGCGGGCACCGGTCAGCAGGTGCTGGCAGCGGCCTTTTTGAAGGAAGCCGGCGTCAACATGACCAACGTGCCCTACCAGGGCGCACAACCGGTGTACATCGACCTGCTGGGCGGCCGCGTAGACATCTATATCGACTCGCTGCCATCGGCACGGCGCTTCATCGAGAGCAAGCAGGTCAATGCCCTGTTCGTGACCGGCCCGAAACGCGACGCGACGCTGAACACCATCCCGACCGCCAGGGAATCGGGCTTCCCCGCGCTGGAAATGACCACCTGGTTCGGCCTGTTCGCACCGTCGAAGACGCCGCCCGAAGCCATTGCGCGCCTGAACAAGGCCATGGAAGCCTCGCTGGCCGACGAAGACATGCGCAAGGAGCTCGCCGCCGGCGGCTTCGACCCCAAACCCTGGGTACCACCGGCCGAGACCGCTCGTTTCGTGAAAGCCGAGTACACCAAGTGGACCAAGGTGATCAAGGACGCCGGCATCACGCTGGATTGAGTTAGCT
>JAZKHN010000363.1:0-4392 GCA_040385325.1 Pseudomonadota bacterium | reverse complement strand
CGCATGGCAATGGAGCCGAGCTGGTAGCTGGTGTTGAAGAACCTGATGGGCTCGCCCGAATCGACCGCAGCGGCTGAGTACAGAAGCGGCAGATAGTGCTCATGGCTAGGCTGAGCCATCTTTGCAACCTGACCGAGCTTTAAAAAGTTCTGCAGCGCATCAAGATTGCCCTGCTGCATGTAGCCGCCAATCGTCTGGTCGAACTCCAGTGCCCAGTCAAATGCCTGGTTGCCCGTGGCACCTCGCTGCATCTGGCGCAGGTTGTGGACGATATTGCCGCTGCCGACGATGAGCACGCCGCGGTCCCTCAACACCTTCAGCTGTTTGGCCAGGGCGTAATGCTCTTCAGGCGCTCGGCTGTAGTCCATGCTGAGCTGGATCACCGGGATGTCGGCCTCCGGGAACATGGGTTTGAGCACCGCCCAGGTGCCGTGGTCGAGGCCCCATTCGTTCACATCCAGACCCAGCGGCTGTGATCCGCGCTGGCGCACCAGCTGGCTGATGGCGCGGGCGGCTGCCGGGTCGCCGGGCGCGGGGTATTGCTGGTCGAACAGCTCCTGCGGAAAGCCGCCGAAGTCGTGAATCGTCTTGGGTTTGTCCATCGCCGTGACCCACCAGCCTTCGGTGAGCCAGTGCGCCGAAATGCACAGGATGAGCTGAGGGCGCGGCATTTTGGTGCCGAAATCCTTGCCCAGGGCTTGCCAGCTGCGCAGGTATTCGTTGTCACCGATAGCGTTCATGGGGCTGCCGTGGCCCAGAAAGAGCACCGGCATGCGTTCTGATTTTTTGAGGGACGGGACGCTGTCGAGCAGCGCGCTGTCATTGGAGGAGAGCATGTTGTTCTTATCCTGAAAGTGGGGGGTTATGACCTGCGATACGACTCGAAGAAGGCCTTTTCCAGACCGGGATATTAAGCCTGCATGGGGCTGCTGTGCCGCCCGTGACAAATTGCCCTTTCCAGGCACCGAATTGGTAGTTATCCTCAAAACGGTGCAGCGCCAAACTGTTATATTGCACTGCAGCATAACGAGTTGGACGTCAGCTTCAACACACAACATCCAGAGGTTTTACCCATGCTTTATCAGCTTTATGAAACCCAGCGCACGATGATGGAGCCGTTTGTGGACTTTGCCCAGGCTGCGGCAAAACTCTACGGCAACCCGATGTCACCCGTGGCGCAAAACCCGTTCGCGCAACGCGTCGCCGCCGGTTACAGCCTGATCTACCGCCTGGGCAAGGACTACGAAAAGCCCGAATTCAACATCCAGACGATTGACGTTGACGGCACCAGCATCGCCATTCATGAGCGGGTCGAGATCGACAAGCCGTTTTGCGAACTGCGCCGCTTCAAGCGCTTCTCGGACGACACGGGCACGCTGGCAAAGCTCAAGGGCCAGCCCGCCGTGCTGATCGTGGCGCCGCTCTCTGGTCACTACGCCACCCTGCTGCGCGACACCGTCAAAACCATGCTGAAAGACCACAAGGTCTACATCACGGACTGGAAAAACGCGCGCACCGTGCCGCTGTCAGACGGCGCATTTCACCTCGACGACTACGTCAACTATGTGGAAGAGTTCATTGAACACCTGCAGGGCATCTACGGCAACTGCCACGTCATCAGCGTCTGCCAGCCCACCGTGCCGGTGTTTGCCGCCATCTCGCTGATGGCCTCACGCGGGCAGAAGACGCCACTGTCCATGACCATGATGGGCGGCCCCATCGATGCACGCAAGTCGCCGACCGCCGTCAACAACCTGGCCATGAACAAGAGCTTTGAGTGGTTTGAGAACAATGTGATCTTCCGCGTGCCGAGCAACTTCCCTGGCGCAGGCCGCCGCGTTTACCCCGGCTTTTTGCAGCACACCGGCTTTGTGGCCATGAATCCCAGCAACCACGCCAAGAGTCACTTTGACTTTTTCAAGGACCTGGTCAAAGGCGACGATGCCAGCGCCGAAGTGCACCGCAAGTTTTACGACGAGTACAACGCCGTGCTCGACATGGACGCCGACTACTACCTGGAAACCATCAAGACGGTGTTCCAGGAGTTCAAGCTGGTCAACGGGACCTGGGACGTGACCTCGCCCGAAGGCAAGGTCGAACGTGTCAAGCCGGAAGACATCAAGACAACTGCCGTCATGACAGTGGAAGGCGAACTGGACGACATTTCCGGTTCAGGCCAGACCAGGGCCGCGCTGGAGATGTGCAGCGGTGTATCTGCCAGCCAGAAGACACATTTCGAGGTCAAGGGCGCTGGCCACTACGGCATCTTCAGCGGCCGCCGCTGGCGCGACCAGGTCTACCCGGCCGTGAAGGCGTTCATCCTGGCGCACAACGACGTTGCGGCATCAAAGAGGCTCGCGAAGCCTGCTGCGAAGAAGGCTGTCGTTGCAAAAACAAAACCAGTGGCGAAAGCTGCTCCAAAGCCTGCGGCAAAAGTTGCGGCGAAGCCCGCTGCGAAACGTGCCCCGGCAAAGGCAGTCAGCAGCAAGTGATATGACAGTCGATCAGCCGCAGTCTGGCTGATCGACAATAGGCCGGTGACCGAAACCGCCAGCCATCAACTCGCCAAGCGCATACATGCCGCACTGCCGCAAACGCAGTGCACGCGCTGCGGCTATCCTGATTGCGCCGCTTATGCGGATGCCATTGCAGAAGGCGAAGCAGCCATCAACCAGTGCCCGCCGGGTGGTGCTGACGGCATACAGCGCCTTTCAGCCATCACAGGCCAGCCTGCCCTGCCCCTGAATCCGGTCAATGGCGTCGAAAGCCCGCGCATGCTGGCCGTCATCGATGAAGACTGGTGCATAGGCTGCACGCTTTGCATCAAGGCCTGCCCGACCGACGCCATCCTGGGCGCCAACAAGATGATGCACACGGTGATTGAGCCGCACTGCACCGGTTGCGAACTCTGCATACCGGTATGCCCTGTCGACTGCATCAGCCTTGAAAACGTGACCGACAATCGCACAGGCTGGGCCGCATGGTCACAGGCCGATGCGGATCACGCTCTGCAGCGGTATGAGTTTCACGGCGTGTTGCAAACCCGGCCAGGGCCGCGCAATGCACGCCTGCCTTCGACGATGGATGAGGCTGGGTTTACAGCGCTTGAAGAAGCCTCGGCACCGGCAGATGAAGCTCAAGGCGCTGCAGACAAAAAACGCGCGGTGATTGAGGCGGCGATGGCCCGCGCGCGGGCGGCTCGCCAGTCAAAGCCCTAAGCTCATTCAGGCCGGAAGTTCCGTCAATCCCAGCACTTCAGGTTCATACGCATGCAGCGACGGCGCACCGCCTGTGTGTATGAAAAGTACGTTCTCGTTGTTCGCAAAGTGTCCCTTGCGCGCCAGCCCTATCAGCCCGGCCATGATCTTGCCGGTGTAGACCGGGTCCAGCAAAATCGCCTCGGTGCGCGCCAGCATCTGCACGGCCTCGACCATCGCATGGTTGGGCACTGAATATTTGGGCCGCCACCAATCGCCGTGGCTCACCACCGCCTCGCGCGGCACCGTCATGTTCAGCCCAAGCAGATCGCTCACCGCCTGCGCCTCCTTGTGCACCAGCGGGTCCTGGTCGACAGGATCGCGGCTGACGCCAATGCCGATGATGGGAATGTTGATGCGGTTGCCCATAAAGCCCGCCAGCAGGCCGCCATGCGTACCGGAACTGCCAGAGCCCACCACCACCTTGTCGATCTGCACACCCTGCTCAAAGAACTGCTGCTGCAGTTCCTGCGCACAGGCCACATAACCCAGCCCGCCAATCGCGTTAGACCCTCCGCCCGGCACGATGTAGCCCTTGCGCCCCTCTTTTGCGAGATCAGCCGCCACCTGTTGCATGGCTTCCAGCATGTTGGTGCCCGCAGGCACAACCGTGACGGCTTCAACACCTAGCAGACGGAACAGAAAGTTGTTGCCGCTGGCGTCTTCGCGGTAGCTGTTGGGCACGCGCTCTTCAATGACGAAGCGGCATTTCATGCCCTCCTTGATCGACGCAGACAAGGTGGCGCGGCAGTGGTTGGATTGCGGTGCGCCACAGGTAATCAGCGTATCGGCGCCCTGTGCCAACGCATCAGCGGCCAGGAACTCCAGCTTGCGCGTCTTGTTGCCGCCGGGTGTGAGGCCCAGCATATCGTCGCGCTTGATCCAGACGTTGGGGCCTTCGCCATTCGGGCAAGTCGCAGCGAGCGCTTTGGTGAAGTGCGGCAAGAACTCCAGCGGGGTGGCGTCTTTTGTATAGCGGCGGCGGGGGAAACGGCTCAGGTCCATGCAAGCTCCAGTATTTTCAATTCAATGCAGCCTGCATTTTGCCGCCAGGCCAATGACCTCAGCCCGTGGATGCCATTGCTGCGAAGGCCTTGATGACTTCAGGCGGCGCCTGCACCATCTCAATCAGCAC
>JAZKHN010000362.1:12354-13469 GCA_040385325.1 Pseudomonadota bacterium | reverse complement strand
GCCTATGGCTCCTCAGGCACGATTGGCGCCGTGAGTGACGTGCTGACGGCGTCTGGCTGGGCGGCAGGTGTCGTGACACGCGAAGGCCTGGACTGGCTGCTTGACCGCCTTGTAAAAGCCCAGAGCGCAGACCGGCTGAAGATCGAGGGCATGAAGGACGACAGGCGCGCCGTCATTGGCGGCGGTGTCAGCGTGCTCAGGGCCGTCTTCAACCTGCTGGGCATCGAGAAAATGGAAGCGGCACAGGGGGCGCTGCGGCATGGGGTGCTGTATGACCTTCTGGACCGTGAAAAAGACATCGCCGACCTGCGATCCAGCAGCGTACAGCGCCTGGCTGCCCGTTTTGACACCGATGAGATCCAGTCGGCACGCGTCGGCAGGGTTGCCGGGCAGCTGTTCAAAATGTCCGTCACCGAATTGCAGCCGGCAGAGATAGAGCGCCTGCAACGCAAGCTGGAATGGGCAGCCCAGCTGCATGAAATCGGCAGCCAGATCTCGCACAGCGACTACCACAAGCACGGCGCCTACATCCTCGACAACGCCGACGCACCAGGCTTTGCCTTGCCCGAGTTGCACCGGCTAAGCCTGCTCGTGCTGGGCCACCGCGGCAAGCTGCGAAAGCTGGAAGCCGATTTTGAGGACCGCCTTCTCATCCAGCAGCTGATGTGCCTGCGCATGGCCGTCATTTTCTGCCACGCCAGGCGCGACCCCGACCTCAAGGGCCTGCAGCTTGAATGCGCGGTGAACCCCGGCAAGCTGTTCGTGTTGAATTGCCGGCCAGGCTGGTCGGAGGCGTTTCCACAATCAGCCTACCTGCTGCAGGAAGAAGTCGTCGCCTGGCAAAAAACGTCGTGGTCGCTGGTGGTTTCAGGTCTTTGATTTCCGGCATATCCGGCCGGATTTTACTAACGGTATAAACGGTATAAACTGTTTACCCCGTTATCAAAAAAGAGGAAATAGAAATGGCTACCGTCAAAAAAGCAACTGCACCCAAAAAAGTTACCGTAAAAAAAGCTGCGAGCCCCGCCGTGAAAAAGCCTGCCGCCGCGCCCGCTAAACCCAGGGCAGCTGTCAAAAAACAGCCCGTCAAGGCACCTGTCAGCAAGACCGTCAAG
>JAZKHN010000362.1:6036-12254 GCA_040385325.1 Pseudomonadota bacterium | reverse complement strand
GGGGCGGCGCTTTTGGGCTGGCGGAGCCAGACCCTCGCGCCCACTGGCCTGGCACCGCAGCCCTACAGCACTTCAGGCGACTGCACAGTCACAACAACAGTCTGACAAGCCCCATCCCTATCCCGGTTCCGCAGCCACCAGATGGCGCCCTTTTTCACAGGGCATTCGCTTTCCTGCAACCCTAGCAGTTGCGCAATCGTCTGGCCGAGTATGGGCTGATGGCCGACAACGACCACCGGGCCTTTGGCAGATGGCCATTGCACCAGTTCAAGCAACTGGGCGGGCGTGGCATCCGGGCCCAGTTCGGGGCGAATTTTGTATTTGCGGCCCAGGGCCAGCACGGTCTGCTCGCAGCGCCGGGCCGGGCTGACCAGTATGCGTGCGCCCTCTGGCAACTGGCGGTCAAGCCAGTTGGCCATTCGGGTAGCCTGCTTTTCGCCTCGTGTGGTGAGGGAACGCTCAAGATCCTGCTCAAGGGTCAACCCGCTTTCAGGCCTTTCTTCAGCCTCTGCGTGACGCCACAGGATCAGGTCCATCGCTACTTCTGCCTTTGCCCCGGTGCGGTGTAGCGTGCCATCAGGGCTGCCTGCGCACCGTTTCCGTTGCCATCTGATTTACCGACGCGGACATAAGTTCCGTCGGGTTGCAGATCCCAGGCATCGCGACCGTCGTGAAGGTAGGCCACCAGGCATTCATCGATGATGCGCTGGCGGATAGCTGCGTCGGTCACCGGCCAGGCCAGTTCAACCCGGCGCAGCATGTTGCGGTTCATCCAGTCGGCGCTGGAAAGGTAGAGTTCTTCGGCCCCATCGCAGCGGAAATAAAACACCCGCGAATGCTCCAGGAAACGGCCGATGATGGAACGTACGCGAATGTTGTCGGTCACACCCGGCACACGCGCCGGCAGCATGCAGGCGCCTCGCACGATCAGGTCAATCTTCACGCCGCGCTGCCCTGCCCTGACCAGCGCCAGCATCAGGTCCTCATCAGTCAGCGCATTCATCTTGGCGACGATGCGGGCATCCTTGCCCTGAGCGGCGGCCTCACCTGCGGCATCGATCTTTTCAATCAGCTTTTTCTGCAGCTGGAAAGGCGCCAGAAGCAACTGGTGAAGTTTTGGCAGTTTGCTCTGGCTGGCCAGGTGCACAAAGACGTTGTCAATATCAGCCGTCAATTCAGGCGACGCAGTTAGGTAGCTCACATCGGTGTACAGACGCGCCGTCTTGGGGTTGTAGTTGCCGGTTGAAAGATGGCCATAACGTACAAGGTTACGGCCCTCGCGGCGGGTCACCAGTAGCATCTTGGCGTGGGTCTTGAGACCCACCACACCGTAAACCACCTGCGCGCCTATCGACTCCAGCATTTCGGCCCAGTTGATGTTGGCTTCTTCATCGAAGCGCGCCTTCAGTTCCACCACCACGGTGACTTCCTTGCCGCGGCGTACGGCTTCGCGCAGCAGCACCATCAGTTCCGAATCGGTGCCCGTACGGTAAATCGTCTGTTTGATGGCCAGCACCTGGGGGTCATTGACCGCTTCACGCAGGAAGGCCAGCACGCCATCAAAACTCTCAAACGGCTGGTGAATCGATACATCCCCCTGTTTGAGCCGCTCAAAAAACGATTGCCCCTGGGCCAGTTGCGTCGGGTAGCACGCGCTGTACTGCGGAAACAAAAGCTTTGGGTCGTTCACCAGGTCAACCAGTTGCGTCAGGCGCACCAGGTTGACAGGGCCATGCACCCGGTACAGGGCGAGCTCGGGCAGGTTGAACTGGGTGAGCAAAAAGCTGGCGAGATAGTCAGAACAGCCTGCCGATACCTCAAGCCGCACAGCCTGGCCGTAATGTCGCTGCTCAAGCCCCTGGCGCAATGCGGTGCGCAGGTTCTTGACGTCGTCTTCATCAACCGCAAGGTCTGAATGCCGCGTGACGCGGAACTGCGAAAACTGGCCCACCGTGCGGCCAGGAAAAAGCTCATTCAGGTGCGCGCGAATGATGCTGGACAGCGACACAAACAGCGTGCCCTTGTTGGCGCCACGCGCGGGCATGTGGATGAAGCGCGGCAATACACGCGGCACCTTGACGATGGCGATTTCGTTCTCGCGGCCAAAGGCGTCATGCCCGCCGAGGCGGACGATGAAGTTGAGCGACTTGTTGGCCACCTGCGGGAAGGGGTGCGACGGGTCCAACCCGACAGGGATCAGCAGCGGGCGCACTTCCCTCTCAAAATATTCCTTGACCCATTTGCGCTGGGCCGCATTGCGCTCGCCGTGCGAAACGATGCGTATGCCATGTTTGCCGAAAGCCGGCAGCAGCTCGTCGTTGTAAAGCGCATATTGCCGCGCCACCATGTCATGCGCTGCATCTGACAAGGCTGTGAATGTCTGGGCGGTGTATTCGCCCTTGGGGTCCTTGCCCTGGGCCGCCGTCAGGTGGGGTGCAGCCCGCACCTCAAAGAACTCGTCAAGGTTGGACGACACGATGCACAGGTAGCGCAGGCGCTCGAGCAGCGGCACATCCGGCCTGCGGGCCCAGTCCAGCACCCGCTCATTGAAGGCCAGGATGCTGTGGTCGCGGTCCAGGAACTGCAGCGCAGGCGCAGGATGGTGCGCCGAAGCGTTCAGGACCGGCAATGGATGGGAATGTGGCATTAACAAGCTGTAACTCTGCATCAAAAGGTAAACCGGGCGTTTTTGCCCGAGTGTGATGCAGTGTTTACCGGTTTGATGACAGTGGTGTGACAGTTGCTGATACTGATGTGACAGCCGGGGCCATGCAATCGGTGCTTGTACTGGTCGGACGGGCGGGCACGAGGTAGTCCTGAAACAGCCTTGATGCCTGCACCCAGCTGAAATCCAGCGCCCGCAGGCGAGCCTCGCGGCGCGGCACGGCAAGAGCTTTGTAACAGGCCTGCTGCAGGTCTTCGTGCATGACACCGCCGTGACAGCTGCCGTCAGGCTTGCCCAGCACCTCCAGCGGCCCATCCACCGGGTAGGCCGCGACAGGCGTGCCGCTGGCCATGGCCTCCAGCATCACAAGGCCAAAAGTTTCTGACCGGCTGGGAAAGACGAACACATCGGCCGCCGCATAGACCCTGGCCAGCTCATCGCGCGGCATAACACCCATCCAGCGCACCTGTGGATACCGCTCTTTGAGAGACGCCTCCAGCGGCCCGACGCCGCAGACCACCTTGGTGCCGGGCATGTCCAGGTTAAGGAAGGCATCGATGTTCTTTTCATAAGACACCCTGCCTACAAACAGCGATACCGGGCGGCTCAAGGTACCCATGGGCGGGTACAGCCGTGCGTCGGGCTGGTAGCTGAACAGGCTGGTGTCGACCCCATGTGTCCAGCTGCGCAGGTTGCGGAAGCCGCGCCGCTCCAGCATGCGCAGCACACCGTTGGTCGGCACCATCACGCCCGACGAGTGTTTGTGAAAGTGCCTGAACAGCGCATAACCCCAGGCCAGCGGCACCTTGAGCGCCGCCTTGAGGATTTCAGGGAATTTCGTGTGGAACGCGGTGGTAAAGGCCAGCCGCCGCTTCAGGCAGTATCTACGCCCTGCCCAGCCCAGCGGGCCTTCGGTGGCGATGTGTATGGCCTCGGGCTGGAAGGCATCGAGCTTTTCAGCCAGCACTTTTTTGGGCGACACGGCCAGGTCTATGCCGGCATAACCCGGGCAAGGCCGGGTTTTGAACAGGCCGGGGTGAATCACTTCGACCTGATGGCCCAGCATTTCCAGCTCGCGCACCAGCTCGACCAGCGTTGTGACCACACCGTTAACCTGGGGTTGCCAGGCGTCTGTGATGAGGGCGATCTTCATGGGTTGGCCTTTGCGATGACGGTGACGTTGCCGGTGGCTGTCGCCGCATGGTGGCCCCTGCCCTGCGTCTCATGCGCAGGCGCCCAGTACACCAGCTCCAGCGAGCCGTCATAGTTTTCGACCAGCGCGCTACGGCTTTCAACCCAGTCGCCGTCATTGCAGTACAGCACGCCGTTGATCTCGCGGATCTCGGCGCGGTGAATGTGCCCGCAGACCACGCCCTGGTGGCCGCGCTTGAGCGCCTCGTTGGCCACCGCCTCTTCAAAGTCGGTCACGTAGTTGAGTGCGCTTTTGACCTTTTGCTTCAGGTAGGCCGACAGCGACCAGTAGGGCAGGCCCATCCGCGCACGCAGGCTGTTGAGGTGGCGGTTGAGCTTGAGCGTGAACTCATACAGGTTGTCGCCGACATAGGCCAGCCACTTGGCGCACTGGACCACGGCGTCAAAGTAATCGCCGTGGATGATCCAGAGCTGGCGGCCGTCGGCGGTGGTGTGGACGGCCTCTTCGAGCACCTCGATGCCGCCGAACTGGTGGCCCAGGAATTGCCGCGCGAACTCGTCGTGGTTGCCCGGCACATAGATCACCCGGCAGCCCTTGCGGGCGCGCTTGAGCAGCTTTTGCACCACGTCGTTGTGCGACTGCGGCCAGTACCACTTGCGGCGCAGTTGCCAGCCATCGACGATGTCGCCGACCAGGTAGAGGTTGTCGCTGGGGTGGGCTTTCAGGAAGTCCAGCAGCGCCGTCGCCTGGCAACCGGGCGTGCCCAGATGCAGGTCAGAGATAAAGATGGTGCGGTAGCGCTTGCGCAGCGCATCGTCGTCGCTGTCCCCGTCCCGGCCGTCCGGCCCGAACCCGCCGTTACCCGACATCCCCATGGCTCCCATGGCGTCAAACATGTTGCGCATCAGGCGGTTGCGGCTTTGTTGAAGTGCTTCTGGTAGCGCGGCGGCAAGTCGGCGATGCGCATCATCATGGGCAGGTCGGCCGAGTTGAAGTCCGGGTCCCAGGCCGGTGCGCCCAGCACCTTGGCACCCAAACGCAGGTAGCCCTTGATCAGCGCAGGCGGCTCGACCGTCAGCGAGTCATCAAGCTGCTCGACCGGCAGGGCGAGGCGCGGTGTCACGCGGTATTCAATCGGCGCCAGGTGGGTTTGCCTGACCTGCTTCCAGATGCTGGCTGCTGCATGGCCGCTGGAGACACCGTTGTGCTGCATCGGAATGCTGGCGCAGCCGATCATGGTGTCGAGCTGGTTGCGGCCCATGAATTCGGCCAGCGCGCCCCACAGCGCCAGAATGACGCCGCCGTGGCGGTGGCCGGCATGCACGCAGCTGCGGCCCAGCTCGACCATGCGCTCACGCAGGCTGCGCAGGCGGGTCAGGTCGAACTCGGTGTCGCTATAGGTGCTGCCCGCGCGTTTGGCCTGGGTCGGCGTCAGCACGCGGTAGGTGCCTATGACAGCCTGGCTTTCCTCATCGCGCACCAGCAGGTGTTCGCAGTAGTCGTCGAACAGGTCAATGTCGTGGCCGGGCACCGTGGCTGGCAGGTTGGCGCCCATCTCCAGTGCAAAAACCTCGTACCTCAGGCGCTGCGCCTGCCGGACTTCATCCTGGTGCCTGGCCCAGCCGACCTGGATTTTCCCCACGGCAGGCCTTTGAACAGCGGCTGGAACTGGAGCATGACCGCTTTGACAAAGTGACCCCCGTGAAAACTGGGGTGAGGCCACTGGCGAGAGTGCAAACGTGGGGTTGGGCAGTTCTTTCATGGCGCGCTCCTGGTTGTCGTGTTTGTGGGTATGTGTTGAAAATTTCTTGCCGAAAAAAAGCCCCGGGAGTCGGGGCGATAGTTACTCATGCGGCGTCGCCGATGGTCGGGAGGGCCTGCGCGCCCCGCCCCCGGGTAATGTTTTCAAGGCCGTCCAGCCAGGGCCTGGTGCCGGCTTTGAAGCGCAGACCGCCCGGGCTGCTGGCCATGGCCTTCGCTGTGCAGCGAAGGATGCGCAGGCACTGCTGGTAAACGGGGTGGGCATTGCCGACTGGTGCTGCCAGTGAACCTGCTTGCTGCTTGTCTGTGTTTGCCATGCCGGAATTGTGAAATCCAGCCGTGACGCGGCCGTGTCAGTTCGGTGGCAGTTGCGTGACAGCGCCAGGGGAGCTGGCGGAAGCCGATTCGGACACGCGGCCAGGACTCAGGATTTAGCGACATGCTGCTCCTCGCTATCAAATACGTAGCTGCTCACGTACGTATCTATTGGCCTGGAGGCCTAAAAGGCAGCTAAAAATGCCTTAAAAAAGGCATTTTTGATGCCTGAAACGCCTGCACACGCTTGATAACCCCTGGAAATCCAAATAATGTGTCACATATAACCCCTTATATGCTTAAGGAGCTATTTATGATGCATTA
>JAZKHN010000362.1:1165-5936 GCA_040385325.1 Pseudomonadota bacterium | reverse complement strand
CCAGGGAAGGTTGCGGGGCATCAGCGGCCAGAGTAAAACACAGTCAGGTAGGACATCCCCCACCCCTCAATCAGCGGCTGGGGACTGCCTGCAACGGTACACATACGCATACTTGAACGATTGCATCAACAGCCACCACGTGGCCATCCCACATGATCAGCTCCCTTGAACCTGTCGTCGTTACGCTCAAACAGCGCATGCCCGCCACTGATGAGGCCGTTTTTGATGCCTGGGTGACGCCCGGCCTCGCGAAGAAGTTTTTCTTCACCACCCCAGGCGGTGAAATCCTGGTCTATGAAATGACTGCCGTGACTGCGGGCGGTTTCACCATCACCGAACGGCGGCCCAACCCCGATGGCCGGCCCGGCACCCTGGACGTGAAACATGTCGGCCACTACATCGATATTGCGCGCCCCTCACGCCTGGTGTTCAGCTTCAGCGTGCCGCAGTTCCCGGGCGAGGAAACTGTCGTCGCGCTGGATTTTGTGTCGCTTTCGTCCGGCGAATGCGACCTGACGCTGACGCACAGCCTTGGCAGCAGTGATACGGCGCGGCAGTACCGGGACAAGACTGAAGCGGGCTGGAAGAACGTGCTGGGACGGCTTGAAAAGGCTCTGGGCAGTCTGGCTGACTGACGCCAGCATCGCCAACAGCTACTTTTTGATCTTCAGCATCAATAAGGCCGCAAATGCTGCCAGCCCCAGCGCCATTGAAAACCACAGGGACGACGCGCCAAAACGTTCAATGGCGAGGCCGAAGCAAAACGGCGCGAGCGCCTGCGCAAAGCGGGCCGGCATCATGAGCATGCCCTGCCTTGCGCCGTAGCCCGCCGGTCCGAAAAAGATCAGCGGCAAGGTGCCATTGGCAATGGTCATCACGCCATTGCCCGCACCATGAAGGATGGTGAACACCAGACCTGCAGGCACACCTATCGCCAGAAAAACCAGTGCGCCCACCGGGTGTGCGAGGCAGGCCAGCCTGGCCGAGAACAGCGGGCTGACATTGCGCAAGAGGCCGTATTCAAGCAAGCGCCCGGCTACCTGCGCTGGCCCGACAAACGATGCAAACGCAATTGCGCTGGCCAGACCCACCCCGTTGGCCTGCAGCAGCGCAGGCAGGTGCGCGGCCATGGCTGTGCTGATGAACCATGTCACACCAAAAACAAACGCCAGCAGCCAGGCGGTCGTTGCAGGCACCGCCCTGGCGGGGGCAGGTGGTGCATCCACCTCTGCCGAAGCAGCCACTGCAGCTGCGCCATGCGACGGCAGTGCCAGGTTCAGCGGCAGCGCCACCAGCAGATGAATCGCGGCCCACACCATGCAAGCCGTGCGCCAGCCGTACTCAAGGTCAAGCCAGGCCGTCAGCGGCCAGCCTATGGTGCTGGCAAAGCCCGCTATCAGGGTGATGCCGGTGATGGCTGAACGGGCACCCGCGCCATAAAACCGCACGAGTGTTGAAAAAGCCGCCTCGTAAAACCCGGCCGACATGGCCACACCCATCAGGAGCCAGCCGGCGAACAGGCTGGCCGGGCCTTGCGCTGCGGCCAGCGCCGTCAGCCCAGCCGCGAACACGAGGCTGTTGCCCGCAAGCACCCTTCGCCCGCCGTAGAGGTCGACCAGCCTGCCCGCGAACGGCCCCAGCAGCGCAGACACCACCAGCGCCGCCGAAAACGCCAGGAACACCGTGGAAAGGCTCAGCCCCAGGCTTTGCGCCATGCCTTTCGACAGAATGGCCGGCAGGTAATAGCTGGACGCGTAGGCAATGGTCACCGAAGTGCCCAGCTTGGCGACGGTCTTTGCCTGTCCGGTTTTCATGCTGTATCGGCCATGTGTGTGATCAGATGGACTTCTGGTTCACACGCCTTGACAGCGCCTCTGCACTTTCAACACGCTCGCTGTAGCGGTCGGTCAGCCAGGGCGATGCATCGCGCGTGAGCAGTGTGAACTTGACCAGTTCTTCCATCACATCGACGACGCGGTCGTAATAAGCCGAGGCTTTCATGCGCCCGGCTTCGTCAAACTCAAGAAATGCTTTCGCAATCGACGACTGGTTAGGCACGGTCAGCATGCGCATCCAGCGGCCCAGCACGCGCATCTGGTTGACGGCGTTGAAGGACTGCGAACCACCTGAGACCTGCATCACCGCCAGCGTCTTGCCCTGCGTGGGCCGCACCGCGCCGCTGGTGAGGGGAATCCAGTCAATCTGTGACTTCATGATGCCAGTCATCGCGCCGTGGCGTTCAGGCGAACACCAGACCATGCCTTCAGACCACTCGGCCAGTTGCCGCAACTCCCGCACCTTGGGGTGAGAATCGGGTGCGTCGTCGGGCAATGGCAAACCGCTGGGGTTGAAGGTCCGGGTTTCTGCACCCATGGCCTGCAGCAGGCGCGCTGCTTCTTCGCTGGCCAGCCGGCTATAGGAACGTTCACGCACCGAGCCGTAGAGCAGCAGGATGCGCGGCGCATGCGTGGCACGGGGCGGCAGTGCCTGGAGGCCGGTAGCGGGTTGTTGGAACTGATCCGTTGCGATGTTGGGCAGCCCATCTACGGGTGAGCTACTTCCCGGCAACACGCTCTCCCCGTTCGTTGATGAGCTGCTCGCCATCTTCCTTGGCAAAGGCGCTGCGCTGCGGCAGCGGCAGGATGTCGAGCACGGCTTCTGAAGGCCGGCACAGGCGCGTGGCCATCGGCGTCACAACCACCGGGCGGTTCATGAGGATGGGGTGGGCCACGATGGCATCGAGCAGCGCGTCGTCACTCAGGGCTGCATCGTCCAGGCCCAGTTCGTCGTACGGCGTGCCTTTGCGGCGCAGCAGTTCGCGAACCGGAATCGCCATCTGTGCCAGCAGCTCAACCAGCTTTTCGCGGGTGGGCGGGGTCTTCAGATATTCGATGACCTCGGGTTCAACACCCGTGTTGCGTATCAACGCAAGCACATTGCGCGAGGTGCCGCAGCCGGGGTTGTGGTAAATCGTGATGCCGCTCATGTAGTGCTCCTTCTTGCTTCAATTCAATAATTCAATTATATTTGAATTATGGAAACAATAGACCAAATCGCAGGCACGCTGCACGAAACCACGGCCGTCAAAGCCCTTGCGGCACTGGCGCAGGCACAGCGCTTGCGCGCCTTTCGCGCACTGGTGGTGGCCGGGCCGGATGGCCTGACGCCGGGCGTGATGGCTGAACAGCTGGGCGTGGCGCCCAGTGCGCTGTCGTTTCACCTGAAAGAGCTGGCGCACTCAGGCCTGGTCAGCAGCGAAGCGCGCGGCCGCAACCTGATTTACCGCGCTGACTTTGCGCAGATGACCGCCCTGCTGGGCTACCTGACAGAGCACTGCTGCGAAGGCGGTGCCTGCGAAATCATCAACGACACGGCCTGCAGCGAATGCTAAGCCTTTCCTGACTTTTTGAGGAAGCCCCTGTGCTCACTGCATCACTGATTTTTCTGTTCACCATCACGCTGGTGATCTGGCAGCCACGCGGGCTGGGCATTGGCTGGAGCGCCAGCGCAGGCGCGCTGCTGGCTCTGGTTTTTGGGGTTGTGCAACTTGCCGATGTGGCTGCGGTATGGCACATCGTGTGGAACGCCACCGCCACCTTCATCGCCATCATCATCACCAGCCTGCTGCTGGACGAAGCCGGTTTTTTTGAATGGTCGGCCCTGCATGTGGCGCGCTGGGGCAAGGGCCGCGGACGCTGGCTGTTTGTGCTGATCATCCTGCTGGGCGCAGCAGTATCGGCCCTGTTTGCCAATGACGGCGCGGCATTGATCCTGACGCCCATCGTCATGGCCATGTTGCTGGCACTCGGCTTTGGCCCCGGCGCCACGCTGGCCTTTGTGATGGCGGCGGGTTTTATCGCCGACGTCGGCAGCCTGCCGCTAGTGGTGTCCAACCTGGTGAACATCGTCTCGGCGGACTTCTTCAAGATCGGCTTTGCACGTTACGCATCCGTCATGGTGCCCGTGAACATCGCTGCCGTGCTGTCGGCGCTGGCCGTGTTGGTGCTGTACTTTCGCCGTAGCATTCCAAAAAACTACGACGTGGCACAACTCAGGCTACCGAAAGAAGCCATACGTGACATGGCCACTTTTCGCATGGGCTGGGCCGTCATGGCACTGCTGCTGATCGGCTTCTTCTGGCTGGAACCCAAGGGTGTGCCCATCAGCGCCATTGCTGCTGCGGGCTCGCTCCTGTTGCTGATAGTGGCTGCACGTGGCCACGTGATCAGCGTGCGCAAGGTGATGCGCGAGGCGCCCTGGCAAATCGTGGTGTTCTCGCTGGGCATGTACCTGGTGGTCTATGGGCTGCGCAACCAGGGCCTGACAGCGTACCTTGCAGGGTGGCTGGATTTTTTCGCCCGCGGCGGCATTTGGGGCGCGGCGTTCGGCACCGGATTTTTAACCGCGCTGCTGTCATCGGCGATGAACAACCTGCCGTCGGTGCTGGTCGGTGCGCTGTCGATTGAAGCTGCGCAAGCAACAGGCGTAGTTCGTGAAGCCATGATTTACGCCAACGTGATTGGCACCGACCTGGGGCCCAAGATTACACCCATAGGCTCATTGGCCACGCTGCTCTGGTTGCATGTGCTGGCCCGCAAGGGCATGACCATCACCTGGGGCTATTACTTCAGGGTGGGGATTGTGCTGACGGTTCCCGTGCTGGCGGTGACGCTGGCAGCACTGGCCCTGCGGCTTACGCTGGGCGGGTAAGCCACTTTTGTAGAAACTGCGCGCTGCCCATGGCTGGCTCCAGCTGGTAGCCCGCAAAACC
>JAZKHN010000362.1:0-1065 GCA_040385325.1 Pseudomonadota bacterium | reverse complement strand
TCAACCCGGCAAACCTGCAGCTCATGCGCGGCCATGATGGTCCCGCGTTCAGGCCTTGATGGTGCTGGCAATGCGCTCTGCACAGGCCAGGGCCTGCGCTGCGTCACGCGCCTCGACCATCACACGCAGCAGCGGCTCGGTGCCGCTCGCGCGAATCAGCACCCTGCCGTTGTTACCCAGTTCTGATTCCACCGCAAGCGTTTCTGCCTTGAGCCTGGCATTGGATTGCCAGTCAAGACCGGCACTGATGCGCACATTGAGCAGTGTCTGCGGGAAGAGCACCACATCGCCCAGCAATTGCGCAATGGTCTTGCCGCTGCGCACACAGGCCTGCAGCACCTGCAAGGCGCTGATGAGGCCATCACCCGTGGTGTGTTTGTCGAGCGCGAGCAAATGGCCCGAACCCTCACCGCCCAGCAGCCAGCCGCGCTTTTCAAGCTCTTCTAGCACGTAGCGGTCGCCAACTTTGGCGCGAACGAACTCGACACCCTTCTGTTTGAGAGCCACTTCAACCGCCATATTGGTCATCAATGTGCCGACCGCACCAGGCACAGCTTCGTCGCGTGCCAGCCGTTCATCGACCATGAGATACAGCACCTCGTCGCCGTTGAACAGGCGGCCCTGGGCATCAACGAGCTGCAGCCGGTCGGCATCGCCGTCCAGCGCGATGCCGTAATGTGCGCCGTAAGCCTTGACCGCCTTGATCAGCGACGCAGGATGTGTCGCACCCACCTCATGGTTGATGTTCATGCCATCAGGAGAGCAGCCTATGCAGGTGACATCAGCGCCAAGCTCATGAAACACCTGGGGGGCGATGTGATAGGCCGCGCCGTGGGCCGCATCCACCACGATCTTCATGCCCTTGAGCGTGAGGTCATTGGCAAACGTGCTTTTGCAGAACTCGATGTAGCGGCCAGCCGCGTCGTCCAGCCTGCGGGTTTTGCCGAGGTTGGCCGAATCGATCCACACCGGTGCCTCTTCAAGAGCGGCCTCTACCTTGAGCTCCCAGTCGTCGTCGAGTTTGGCCCCGTGGGCACTGAAAAACTTGATGCCGTTGTCGGCAAA
>JAZKHN010000361.1:4475-16870 GCA_040385325.1 Pseudomonadota bacterium | reverse complement strand
TCCAGCCGCATCATCAACGAGGTGCGCGGCATCAACCGCGTGACCTACGACGTCAGCAGCAAGCCGCCTGCGACGATTGAGTGGGAATAAGGCACGCGTCCAATGGGTTCGCCACGGCGCTCCTTGCATAAAGTAAGGCAGGTTTGTTGACTGTCGGAATCTGGGAAATGTGCAATCTTTACACCCCCGTGGATAGCAGGCGCCTGATGGCCCAATTTGGAGCGGCGGCTATTGCGCAGGTCTGGGGCTCCTACGTTGCCCCGCTAAAGCCGGGGCCATACGTCAAGCAAAAAGGGGAAGCGGTAGCGGGTCAATGGGCCTTGATCCCAAAAGATTCGCCGACACGCATTCCCCAGAACAAACAGGGCAGGCGGCTGAGTACGAACAATGCCCGCCGGGAAAGCATGGCGACGAGCTGGACCTACGGATTGCCCTGGCGCAACGGGCAGAGGTGCCTGATTCCGGCCGAAGCGTTTGAAGAACCCTATTACCCCGAACTCGCCACAAAGAGCATCTCATGGCGTTTTGCCAGAGCCGACGGCGAAGCCTGGGCACTGGCGGGCCTGTGGGCAGAATGGCTGGACCCGGAGACGGGCGAGATTGTGCCGAGCTACACGATGATCACGCAGAACTGTGACGCACACCCCTTGTTGAAGCTGATGCACAAGCCGGAGCGTGACCCTCAAGGCCAGACGCTACCCTTAGACAAGCAGGACAAACGCGCAGTTGTCCCACTGGAGCGGGAAGTTTGGGATGAATGGCTGCACGGCACCCCGGACCAGGCTGACTCTCTTATCAGGCTGCCGGCCCCTGAGCTTTTCAGACACGGCTCGGTTGACCCCCACAAGAATATTACGCTTCCCGGCGACGCAGCTCTTGGCCAAACAGCCCCGGAAGAATCAGGGCGTCTGTTCTGAGGCTTCGGTGCTCACCGGCGTCAGCCAGAAGGCTGCTGCTTCGGCGGGTTCCATTGACCTGAAGAAATCGTTCTTCCAGATATCAACTGCCACTTCCTCTAGTTGGGCGGGCTCCACTGTATGCCAACGGTCATGCAGCCGTTCAGCACATTGGGCAATCCATTCAGTGGGGCGAAGCGCATTCATGCCTTGAATTCTATCCAGAATACTGTATGCTTGTACAGTGATTTTCGATGTTTATGTCTATCAGGATGACCCGGTCGATGCCCTCTCAAGCGGGCCGAAGACGGGTGAACTCATTCTGAAAAGTACAGGTCGTGACGACGGCGTTACTGCGAGTCTCTATGAGCCTGGAACAGACAACGATTTGATTCGAACCATGAGGCGGGTTCGTCTGGTGGCTATGAATAAAAGCAGCTTTGTCATCGAAGGCACCATAACGGCAAGTGAACGCAATAGCCCCAAATCCAAGACCCACAGTTTCCAGGTCCAATGGGTCATCAAGCATGTGGGCGCCCCGGCCGTTGTCAATGTGAGACGCCTTCAGCAACGGAGCGCGGCTCGCCTCGCCCGCGCGTCAGGCGGATTTGATCCAGCAGATGACAACCAGGTGATGTGACTTGCTGCGTCTCCCCCTCCGAGGGGCTTAACGGATATAAGCAGCCCAAAAAAGTTGTTGAAAGTGCTGTTCCGCAAACCTTTTCACACCATTCCAGAGTCGGGCCTCGAGGAATTTTGTCAGCCCGAATCCGCAGCAAGCGCGTTGCTTACGCATCCAGACCGTAATTGGATGCGTATGACAGACAGCCAGTGCTTGCTGGCTATAAAAACAAGGGTTCCATGCTCGCCGCACCTATTCCTGACAACGACGCCCAGCGTCTGGCCGCCCTGCGCGGCAGTTTTTGCGCCTACGCCCCTCGCGAAGAGCGTTTTGACCGCATCACCCGCACCGCCAAACGGCTGCTGCATGTGCCCATTTCGGTCATTTCCATCGTCGAGCAGGACGAGCAGTGGTTCCGCTCGGTGCAGGGGCTGGAGGTGGACCACACCCCGCGTGACGTCTCTTTCTGCGGCCATGCCATTGCCCTGAACAAGCCGCTGGCCATTCCCGACACCTGGGAAGACCTCAATTTTTTTGACAATCCGCTGGTGACTGGCCCGCCTGGCATACGCTCCTACATGGGCTGGCCGCTTGAAATTTCACCTGGGCTGGCCGTCGGCTCGCTTTGCGTGATCGATACCATTCCGCGCCGCTACAGCGTGGATGAATGCGAGGCGCTGCGCGATCTGGCCGGCATGGCCGAGGCCGAGCTGCGCATCAGCGCCATGTCGGATATCCAGAACCGCTTGATGGTGCGGCTCAGCGCACTTGAGCGCAAGGGCGCGCTGGACCCCCTGACCGGATGCTGGAATATCCGCGGTTTCCGCGACCTGCTGGCTCTGGCCGTGGAAGACGCGCGCAGCCGTGGCACCGACCTGGCGATTTGCAGCATGCGCATTGATGACTTTGATGCGCTGGCCGCCGCTGCGGGCGTGACCAACCCTGATGCCGTCACGCTGATGCTGGCGCAGGTGTTGCGCCAGCGCCTGCCGCACAAGGGTGCACTCGCGCGGCTGGGGCCGACGCACTTCTGCGCGCTGGTGCCGGCCCAGTCACCGATGGATCTGGAAGACGAGCTTGGCAAACTCACCTACCCCAAGGCCACCGTCAACCTGCCGGACAGCAAGATATCCATCGAACTGCCGCTGGCCATCAACATCTCGTGGCTGGCCGATATGGACCCCAAGGCCGGCCCGGAAGCGCTCTGGGCGCAGGCACTGAGCATCAAGGCCTGACCCCCGGAGTTGTGGCGCGCAAGGCGGCTGTCAAAATGGGTGGCCCAGAGACCCGCCCGAGAGGCCAGCCCCATGTACCTTCCCCCGCAATTCAAGGCCAAAGACCCGGCGCATGCCTGGGCACTGATGCGCAGTCACCCCTTCGCGCAGCTGATTTCTACAGACGACGAAGGCCTGCCGTTTGTCACGCTGTTGCCGTTGCATCTTGAGTTGGCCGATGACGGGCAGGCCAAACTGCTCGGCCACTGCGCCAGACCCAACCCGCACTGGCGTTACCTGGCAGCCCGCCCCAAAGCCGTCGTGACCTTCATGGGCCCGCACGCCTACATGACGCCCCGCGTCTACCCGGACCTGCTGCGCGTGCCGACCTGGAACTATCTGGCCGTCAACTGCACGGTCGAGGCGCGGTTGATAGAAACTTTCGACGACAAGGACAGCCTGCTCAAACACCTGATTCATGACCACGACCCGGCCTATGCCGAACAATGGAAGTCGCTGCCGCCTGATTACCAGCAAAAGATGATGACCGGCATCGTCGCCTTCGAGCTCAAGGTGCTGGAGGTTCAATGCAAGATCAAGCTGAACCAGCACCGGCCCGAGGCGCATGCCGGCATGCGCGCGGCCTATGCGGCAGGTGGCGAGGACGAGAAGGCGCTGGGTGAGTGGATGGACAGGCTGGGTCTGGCTGCCGGTGCATCCTGATGGTGTGTAAATTGCTATTATTTCAATAGCTGCTCACGATTGTATCTATTGGTCTGCAGCCGTATTTGGCACCTAAAAATGGCGTTTTTCAGGCTTTTTTGAGCATTTTTTGTGTTCGTCAGGCTTTGAAAATGCCAGAAGTTAATATGGAAGTTAACTTTTGATGATTTTTTAACGTATACATTAAAAATTTAACGTGTACGGCAAAATTATTCTCCAGGCCCATCTACAGTCCTATCAATCACTGCAACAACTGCAAAATACACGCCTCATGACCTCCACCCACTTTATGCAGCAGGCCCTGGCGCAGGCGCGCGAAGCCGCCGCAGCGGGCGAGGTGCCCGTCGGCGCGGTGCTGGTGCGCAACGGTGAGGTCATCGCCACCGGCCGCAATGCACCGATTGACGGCCACGATCCCACGGCTCACGCCGAGATCGTCGCCCTGCGCGCCGCCGCGCAAAAGCTGGGCAACTACAGGCTTGAAGACTGCGACCTCTACGTCACGCTCGAGCCCTGCGCCATGTGTGCCGGCGCCATGCTGCATGCGCGCCTGAAGCAGGTGGTGTATGGCGCGGCAGACCCCAAGACCGGCGCCGCCGGCTCGGTCGTCAACCTGTTCGCAGAAAGCAAGCTGAACCACCAGACCAAAGTCACCGGCGGTGTGCTGGCCGAAGAAAGCAGCGCCTTGCTGCAGGATTTTTTTCAGAAACGCCGCAGCGACCAGCGCGACGCCGCAAAACGCCTGCACCCGCTGCGCGACGATGCGCTGCGCACGCCCGACGCGGCGTTTGAAGACCTGCCCGGCTACCCATGGGCCCCCAACTACATCAGCGACCTGCCGGCGCTCGGCGGTTTGCGCATGCATTACCTCGACGAGCAGGGCGCGGGGCAGGGCAGCTCAACAGGGCTGACCTTCCTATGCCTGCACGGCAACCCGGCCTGGAGCTACCTCTACCGAAAGATGATCCCGGTCTTTCTCGAAGCCGGCCACCGCGTAGTTGCCCCCGACATGCCCGGTTTCGGCAAAAGCGACAAACCCAAACGCGAGGGCTTTCACAGCTTCGAGCAGCACAGGCAGACCCTGCTTGAGTTTGTCGAGCGGCTGGATCTGCAGAACATCGTGCTCGTCGTGCAGGACTGGGGCGGCCTGCTGGGCCTGACCATGCCCATGGCTGCGCCGCAACGTTACGCAGGCCTGCTGGTCATGAACACCATGCTGGCCTGCGGCGACACATCCTTGCCATCCGGCTTTCTGGCCTGGCGCGAGATGTGTGCCAAAAACCCGGAATTCGACGTGGCACGCCTCTTTTCACGCGGCAATCCACAAATGACAGCTGCAGAGTGCGCAGCGTACAACGCCCCATTCCCCGATCGTGGCCACCGCTCCGCACTGCGCGCCTTTCCTGCCATGGTGCCGGAGTTTGAGAATTCGCGCGGGGCGGCTATCTCACGCGAAGCCAGGGACTTCTGGCGTGACCGCTGGGCAGGCCAAACCTTGATGGCCATAGGCGCGCAGGACCCGGTGCTGGGCCTGCCTGTGATGCAACAATTGAAAACCATGATTCGCGGATGTCCTGAGCCGCTGGTGCTTGAGAAGGCTGGGCATTTTGTGCAGGAGCATGGGGAGGGGATTGCGAAAAGCGCAGGGGCTTTCTTTTGCAGTACACCAGAAGGCCGCTGTTAAAGATTCGAAATCTCCTTGTACGAGCCAGGTACAGAGAGAACTCCTGCTTTCTTTTAATACGTCTTTGACGTACAATTCGGCTTGTGCTCTCGATCTACGAAACTCCCATTTTTGTCGAAGACGCTCAAAATATCTGGTCTGCGGAAGAGCGGCTGGAATTCTTCTCCTGGATTGCCGGAGAGCCCGAGGCTGGCAGCGTCATCAAGGGCAGTGGTGGCTGTCGAAAAGTACGTTGGTCGCGCCCCGGAATGGGCAAGCAGGGTGGCGTAAGGGTGATCTACTTCTGCAGACTTGAAGCTGGGGAGCTCTGCATGCTGCTGGTTTATGCCAAGGCCGATAAAGACACGATCCCAGGCCACATATTGAAATCAATCCGCAAGGAGATCGAAGATGACAAACCGTAAGACTGCTAAGACCTCTGGTGAGGAACTGGGTCAAAGACTTCTTGAGTCAGTGCGCCAAATGAAGGCCAGAAACTTCGCCCGTGTGACCCACGTTGAAATCAACGAAGTCGTCGAAGCCCGACAGGGCACAGGACTGTCGCAATCCGAGTTTGCTTCTGCACTCAGCATCTCCAAGCGCACGCTGCAGGAGTGGGAGCAGGGCCGCCGTTCGCCCTCGGGTGCAGCGCAAGCCCTCATCCGTATTGCCCGCAAGCACCCCGAGGTGGTGCGCGAAGCGCTGGCGTGAGTGCGGTGAGGTTGGAGTCAATGAGCGCGATAAATCCCGCATTGCCTCAGGCCTTGAAATCTGACCTGGACCGGGTCGATGCTCACGTTGTTAAAGATGGCGAATACGACGAGTTGCCCGAAATGGATGAAACCATGCTTGCGCGCGCTCAGGTCGCCAGATGCCCCGGCAAAAGTACCCCATGACCGTGTTTGCTGCAATCGAACTAGTCGCAGGCCTTGCGCTGATCGCATTCGGCTTGTGTCAGGCGCTCGAAGGTGACGCGCGCGCCGGAGAAGGCGGCAGGGGCTGGTTTCGCGCAAGCGCACGGGAGAACCTGGCGTGAGGTTTCGTTGATAGGGCAGTCGGTGCATGCCTGCTGCTTGACGCTATTGGGGTTTTATAGCTACCCCGGCAACTGAAACACAGGCAACCCCCAGCCCAGAAAAATCGCACTCAGTCTGAGCGCGACCACGGCCACCATCCCCAGCCAGAAGGCAAGCGGCTCACGCAGGCGCAGCGCCTTCAAGGCAAGGTAGAGCGAAATGCCGGCAATCGCGGCGCTGGCGTAGATGTCCTGGCGCAGCAGCAGCGGGATCATGTTGCTGCAGATGTCGCGCATCACGCCGCCAGCCACGCCGGTCATGGTGCCCATGAGGACAACGATTATGGGCGACAGCCTTGCTTTTTCGGCCAGTTGCGCGCCTGACAAGGCAAAGAGGGCAAGCCCGATGGCGTCAGCAATCAACAGGGCTTTGGCCGGGATGGGGAAGACCTGAACATAGGCGACGGTGCCCAGCGCTGCAGCAAGAATGACCCACAGATACACCGGGTTGCCCATCCAGAAAACCGGGTGGCGGTTCATGAGTACGTCGCGCAGCGTGCCGCCGCCTATGGCAGTCAGTGATGCCAGAACAATCACGCCGAGCAAGTCGAGTTCAAGCCGTCCGGCGGCCAGCGCGCCGCTGACGGCAAAAACTGCGACACCGGCAAGGTCGAGGAAGTAGAGCAGCATGGTTGAGGCCGTTTATACCGCGCCGCCTTCCGGTCACGCTTTGGCGGCCATAGCTGCAGTGGGATACTTGCAGCCGTGAAAAAACATATCTATATCTATTCGCCGTCGAGCGCCGTGCGCGACAAGGCGGCTTTCAAACGCGGCGTGAAGCGCCTGCAGGCCCTGGGGCATGAGGTCGAAGTCGATGAAGCGGCGCTGGCCAAGTACCAGCGTTTTGCGGGCGACGATGCCACCCGCCTCGCTGCAATTGACCGGGCGGTTGCCAGCGGTGCCGACATCGCGCTTATCGCGCGCGGCGGTTACGGCCTGACGCGCATCCTGCCGGCCATCAACTACAGGGCGGTCGCCAAATCCATTGACAAAGGTACGCGTTTTGTCGGTCTGAGCGACTTCACCGCCTTCCAGATGGCCCTGCTGGCCAAAACCGGCGCCGTGACCTGGGCCGGGCCTGCAGTGGGTGAGGATTTTGGTACACCCGATGCACCTGATGACATCATGGAAGCCTGCTTTGATGACCTGATCACGGGGCAGGGCGAGGGCACGGGCTGGACCTTGCCGAAAACTTCGGCGGCGGACAAGCCATACCAGGTGAAGGATGCCGTGCTCTGGGGCGGCAACCTGGCCGTGCTGGCCTCACTGGTGGGTACGCCCTACCTGCCTGCGATCAAGGGCGGCATTCTGTTTGTTGAAGACGTGGCAGAGCACCCCTACCGGGTTGAGCGCTTCATGACGCAACTGCTGCATGCCGGCGTGCTGGCATCGCAAAAAGCCATCATCTTTGGCCAGTTCAGCAACTACAAGCTGGTGCCGGGTTACGACAGCGGCTTCAACATGGCCGCAGTGGTGGCCCGGTTGCAAGGGCAGATCAAGGCGCGCATCCTCACCGGGCTGCCGTTTGGGCATGTGGCGACCAAGGTGCTGCTGCCGGTGGGCCTGAAGACCACGCTGGCGGTGGAGGGCAGGGATGCATTTGTGCTGTGGGGTCACCTGCATGACGGCAGCCATGGGCATGAGGCTCATCACCATCACCACTGAGACCACGGCGGACCGGCCAAAAAAAAACCGCCCCGGAGGGCGGTTTGAAGTCCTTGGTATCCCTGCTCATCGAAATCTGAAACCAGACTTGCCGCTCAGGCTCTTGGGCAAAAGGCCCTTGAACTGGCCACTGATGTCGGCAATCTTCTCGCGTGCCACGGTTTCGCCATGGGTGTTGGCAAGAATTGCCATCACGTCGCTGCGCGCATACCAGAGACCCTGTATGTCTGGTGCATAACGCACGCGGCGAATGACGGCCGGAAACTTTTTTTCGCCATACTCGCCCAACTCCCTGAGCATGCACTGCCGGATATTTTCAATACGGTGCTCCAGTACTGCAGGTGTCGGTTCGCTGCGCCCCAAAAGGGCCATGTAGCTGCTTTTGAGTTGGGGCAGGAAAGAGGCGGTGAGGGCGCGCATGGCTTGCTGTGATATTTAAATGGTTCACTGAGGAAACTATTTCTCTGTAAGATTAAGACTACACGAGGTTTCCGGCAAGGGGATTGCCACCAATTCGTGTTGCTTGAACAACATACAAATCAATGAGTTAGTAACCAAATGTCAAGTTGATTCTGGCTTTGAACAGTGTTTAGAGCAGCAGGCCTTGAAGCTGCCAGCCCCGAATCAGCAGAACCCGCCAGTACTTTCACACCCAAAAAAAGCATGACAAACACTACCGTTTACCCTTCGCACTACATCAACGGCCAATGGGTCAAGGCGACTTCTTCGCAAACCCTGCCTGTCCACGACTCCAGCACCGAAGAGCTGATGGCGACCGTGCCCTCAGGTACTGCGGCAGAAGCCGAAGCAGCTGTTCTGGC
This sequence comes from Pseudomonadota bacterium, assembly GCA_040385325.1. Classification (GTDB taxonomy): domain Bacteria; phylum Pseudomonadota; class Gammaproteobacteria; order Burkholderiales; family Burkholderiaceae_C; genus Polaromonas. The sequence continues at coordinate 8,191 of JAZKHN010000361.1, read as the reverse complement.
GGCGCGCCAGGCATTCGACAGCTGGTCGGCCTTGCCCGTAGAGACGCGGGCCGCCTATATGGACAAGGTGGCTGCTGGCGTGAAGGCCCGTACAGAAGAGCTGGCCGTGGCGATTTCCCGGGAAGTTGGCATGCCGCTGAAAATGGCACGCGCGGTGCAGGTCGGTGGTCCGGCCTGGCACTGGGGCAACTTCGCCAAGGTGGCGCGCAATTTCGAATGGGAAAAGAAGGTCGGCAACTCGCTGGTGGTGCGTGAGGCGATAGGTGTGGTCGGCTGCATCACGCCGTGGAACTTCCCGCTCAGCCAGATCACCCTGAAAATCGCGCCGGCCATGGTGGCCGGTTGTACCGTGGTGCTCAAGCCGAGCGAGATCGCGCCGGTCAACGCCATGATCCTGGCTGAAATCATCCATGAGGCTGGCATCCCCGCAGGCGTCTTCAACCTGGTCAATGGCACCGGCCCCGAGGTGGGTGAGGTGCTGGCGACACACCCTGAAGTCGACATGGTGAGTTTTACCGGCTCGACCCGGGCGGGCAAGCGCGTGAGCGAACTGGCCAGCCAGTCGGTCAAGCGCGTGGCGCTTGAGCTGGGCGGCAAGTCGGCCAGTGTGATTCTTGAAGACGCGAATCTGGAAGCTGCCGTCAAGGGCACCATAGGCGCCTGCATGCTCAACAGCGGCCAGACCTGCTCGGCCCACACCCGCATGCTGGTGCCCGCCAGCCGTTACGACGAGGCCAAAGCGCTTGCGCAGGCGACCATCGCCAAATTTCCCATAGGCCCCAGCCTGGATGACACCAGCAAGTTGGGCCCCCTGGTCAGTGCGGCCCAGCGTGACCGCGTGCTCGGCTTTATCAAAACCGGCATTGACGAAGGCGCAGACGTGATTGCAGGCGGCGCAGATGCCCCAAAGATGGACAAGGGCTATTTTGTGCAGCCCACCATCCTTGGCATCAAGTCGACGGATACCCTGGCCCAGGAAGAAATCTTTGGCCCTGTGCTGGTGGTCATACCGTACAAGGACGAAGAAGAAGCCGTGGCCATTGCCAACAGCACCATCTACGGACTGGGCGGCGCGGTCTGGGGCGGCTCTGATGAAAGCGCCATCAAGGTGGCCCGCCGGATGCGAACTGGCCAGGTAGACATCAACGGCGGCCCGTTCAATGCGAACGCTCCGTTCGGCGGCTACAAGCAGTCGGGCAACGGGCGCGAAAACGGGGTGTACGGTTTTGAGGAGTTTCTTGAGTTCAAGTCGCTCCAGTTGAAGCCTGTGGCCGCCTGACCCCTCCGGTTTATTGCTCCCAGGCGGTTTTCAGGGCAGACAAGCACTTCCGTCACAGGACGTGTGATTTAATAACTTAAGTCACACTTTCCAACAAAAAACAATGGCTGAAGTTACCGTCGTTTTTGCCGACCTCACCGGCAGCACAGGCGTTTTTGAATCGCTGGGCAATGCAAAGGCAACCCAGGCCATTACCCGTTTGACGCAATGGATCGGGAAGGTGTGTACTGCGCAAGGCGGTGAGGTCGTCAAAACCCTGGGTGACGGGGTGCTGATGGTCTTTGCCGACAATTCCGCCGCCATTGAGTCCGTTACCGAAATGCAGCGCGTGCACTCAGACCGCATCAAGACCTGGCCCGACAAACTCAAGATGCATCTGCAGGTGGGCATGGCCCGCGGTGAGGTCATCGAACAAAGCCATGACTACTTTGGTGACGCCGTCAATGTGGCAGCGCGATTGTCCGACCTCTCCGGCCCCGACCAGATTCTTGCGACTGACGTGGTGATCGACAGCCTGGCACCTGACAGCCTGGTGCGCTTTCGCAGCCTGGGCGCGATGGACATACGTGGCCGCAATGAAAGCTGCAATGTCTACCGTGTGGAATGGCAAAACGAGGTGCTGTCGGACTTTTTCACTGTGCCGGCCCCCCTGAACCTGTCGCCCTTTGCGCCCAAGGCCGCGCCTGCTTTGGGATCGATTGCGCTGTCGTGGCTTGATGTCGATGCCTCTTTTACGTCCGAGCAATTGCCTGCACATCTGGGCCGTGACGCCGATGCGCAGTTCGTCGTCAATGACCCGCGCGTGTCGCGCCTGCATGCCAAGATCATGTGGCGTGCCGGCAAGTTTTATCTCGAAGACGTCAGCAGCTACGGCACCTGGGTGCGCTTTGCCGGCGGCGACGCCATCATTGCGCTGCGCCGGCAGGAGTGTGTGCTGCTGGTCGAGGGGGAGATTGCCCTCGGTGCGCCGTTTGAGGATTTCACCGTGCCGACGGTGAGCTTCAAGTTCCCCGCCAACGCGGCGCGCCCTCGCTGACAACGCGCAAGCAGCTCAGGCTGAACTGCGCTCATTACCTCGCCCCCCCAACATGATCTGGTTCAAACGGGTTCTCTGGTCTGTGTTGTTGCTGCTTCTGCTGGCAGCCGCTTTCATGGCCTTTTATATCTACCGATCTTTTCCTGCGCTTGACGGCGAACTGCGCGCAAGCGGCCTGCAGGCGCCGGTCAGCGTCGCACGTGACGGTGCCGACGTCACCCACATCAAGGCGCAATCGCCGCACGATGCCTGGTTTTCACTCGGTTATGTGCATGCGCAGGAGCGCGGCTGGCAGCTGGAGTTCAACCGCCGCGTCATGCATGGCGAGCTGTCGGAGGCCTTTGGCCCCGCCACACTGGAGACCGACAAACTGCTGCGCACGCTGGGCATCATGCGGGCGGCAGAACTGCAATGGCAGAAGCTGCCGACAGAAGGCAAGGCGGCCCTGCAGGCCTACAGCAACGGCATCGGCGCCTTTTATGCTGGCTCGTCACAGGCGCTGCCGCCAGAATTTCACATCCTGCGCGTCAAGCCGGGCGGCGCATCTGGCAAACCGTGGACGCCACAGGACGCGATAGGCTGGTCGCTGATGATGGCGCTGGACCTGGGCGGCAACTGGGGTACCGAGTTTGCGCGCCTGACCGCCGCCAAAAGCGTGAACACCGCAGCGCTCTGGCAGCTGTTTCCGCCTTACCCCGGTGAGCAGCCGGCTTCAAAAACCGACTTTTCAAAACTGTATGCGGGCCTCGACATCTACCGCAAGGCCATCCCTGCAGTGAAAACCAGCGCGCAGGATTCAAACGACAGCGCACTGGTCGCCATGGCGGGTGGCATCAACGACTGGGCGCGCGGCTTGGGCATCGTGGACGGCAAGGGTTCGAACAGCTGGGTGGTCGCGGGCTCTCGCACTGCCAGTGGCAAACCCTTGCTGGCCAATGACCCGCACCTGGGTCTTTCGGCGCCCGCCATCTGGTACTTTGCGCGCCTGTCGGCCCCGGCAGGCAAAGCCGCTGACGGCAGCATGTCTGCACCCATAGACGCCATGGGCGCAACCCTGCCGGGACTTCCGTTCGTCGTACTGGGTCGTACCAGCAAGGCAGCCTGGACATTTACCAATACCGCGCCAGATGTACAGGACCTGTACCTGGAGCAGATCAATCCGGCCAACCCGCGCCAGTACCGCGTGCCTTCGCCAAACGGTGCCATGGCGTGGGAAGACTTCAAGACCCGGGATGAAACCATCAAGGTCAAGGGCGAGCCGGACGTGTTGCTCACCGTGCGTGAAACCCGCCACGGCCCGGTGCTCAGCGATGCGCAGAAGCCGCATGCCGAACTGCTCGACACCAAACGGTTTGTGCTGTCGCTGGGCTGGGGTGCTCTGGAGGCCGACAACCAGACCAT
>JAZKHN010000361.1:0-4375 GCA_040385325.1 Pseudomonadota bacterium | reverse complement strand
GCCTCACCGCTGACAGATCAGGTGCGGCGTGCCATGCAGGGTTTTGACGGCAACATGCGCGCAGGCGACGCCGCCCCGCTGGTGTTTGCGGCATGGGCTGATGAACTGACGCGCGGTGTGCTGGGCGGCAAGCTGGGCAAGGATCTGTTCGGCACGTTGTACGGCAAGCGCCATTTCCGCAGCACCATCGAAGCCATCATGGAGGCCGATGACGCGGCCTGGTGCGGCAGTGCTGGTTGTGCCGCGCAGTCAGCTGCGGCGCTTGAGAGGGCGGTAACAAGGCTGCAGACGGAGTACGGCAACGATGTCGGCCAATGGACCTGGGGCAGGGCGCACCAGGCGCTGTCTGCTCACCGGCCGTTTGCCAGCGTGCCGCTGTTTGCCAGATTTTTTGATGTGAAAGTGCCTACCGGTGGCGACACCTTCACGGTCAACGTGGGGCAGTACTGGTCCACAGACGGCAAGACGGCATTCACCAGCCGGCAGGCGGCATCAATGCGGGCGGTCTACGACATGGCCGATCTGGAGAATTCACGCTTCATCTACCAGACCGGCCAGAGCGGGCTGGTGTTCTCAAGCCGCTACCGCGACATGCGCGATACCTGGGCTGAGGTGGGCTACCGGCCGCTGCAGATGAACCCGGCCAGCATGGCGCATCAGCTGACCCTTATTCCCTGAGGTTCAGAGGCACCTCCATCTCATCCGAAAGGGAACGAGAGGCAGCGAGAATGCTATAAATAATATAGCTGCTCACGTACGTATCTATTGGCTTTGAGGCCTTTTTAGGCATCAAAAACGGCCATTTTTGACGCCTGACGGCCATTTTTGAACCCCTTGACCCACATCAAAAAGCCCTGAAAACAGCTATTATAGCTGTTTTCAGGGCTTTTTATGCCTCACTCAGGCTGCAGGCCAATAGGGTGATGGCTTTATTGCTACTGAATTAATAGCAATTTTGACGCTCAGGCGGGCACCGCATCCACGTTAGCCCTGTCCCAATGCCGGTGTTGGGCCATTGCCGCCATGAACTCCTGCGCCAGCTGGCCTTCAGGTGCCTTGCGTGCATCGCCGACGATCACACCCGCTGCCGGCTGGGTCACCTGCTCGGCATTCTTGCCTTGGGCAAAACCCAGTGAGGCCAGCAACTGAACGCCTTCATTGACGGCACAAATCGGCTTGCAGTGTTTGTAGGCCTCGAGCACAAAGTGCACGGCTTCACCCATGGCCGCCATGGCCGCAGCACTCTGCGCACCGCCGGCAATCAGCACCGCGTCAAACATGACGGACGGCATGTTGGTGAAGGTATGGTCCACCGGCAATTGCCGTCCACTGCCCGTACTGACGCTGCCCAGATGCGGGCCGACAATCCTGCACACCACACCGGCCTGCACCAGGTCGTTCTGTATGTGCTTGATGGTGGCCGGTTCTATGCCGTCAGCCACCAGAATCGCAACCTTGCGGGTCTTGATGCTACCGTCAGGACGGCCGACCATGCGCAGGGCAGGGTCCTCGTCCACCTTGTTGGTGATGCGGTAGTCGCGAAAGCCAAGGCGACCTGCAGCGGCTTTGGGGTCTGGCAAACCGATGCCCAGTGGCGCGGCTACACGCGTAGCCAGTTTCTGGTCGACGTGGGCGAGGTTATCGACCATGCGCTGGCGGATCTCAGGCACTTCCACCTTTGAAAGCTCGAACCTGAAGGCCGCCACGATATGGTCTTTCTCAACCGTGCTCTGGCTGTTCCAGAACAGGGTGGCCTGCGAAAAATGGTCGTCAAAAGAAGGGCTGCGTCCGCGAACCTTGGGCGATTCAAGCTCTTCCCTGAAAGACTGGAAGCCCTGCGCTGCGCCGTCCACACGAAATTCGGTGCCATCGCCCAGCGTATTCGGCTCATAGGCCACCCGACCCTTGTTCACCGTCTGACGATGAATGCCGTCGCGCTGGAAATTGTGAAAAGGGCAGACGCCCTTGTTGATGGGGATCTCATGGAAGTTCGCGCCGCCCAGCCTTGAAAGCTGCGTGTCTGTGTACGAAAACAGGCGTCCCTGCAGCAGTGGGTCGTTGGAAAAATCGATGCCCGGAACGAGGTGGCCAGGATGAAAAGCAACCTGTTCTGTTTCGGCAAAGAAGTTGTCGGGGTTGCGGTTGAGCACCATCTTGCCAATGAGCTGCACGGGCACCTGGGATTCGGGGATCAGCTTGGTCGGGTCAAGAATGTCAAAACCGAGTTCCCCTTCCTTGCCCGCATCCACAATCTGGACGCCGAGTTCCCACTCCGGGAAGTTGCCGCTGTCAATCGCTTCCCAAAGGTCACGCCGGTGAAAGTCAGCGTCCTTGCCGGCAATCTTCTGGGCTTCATCCCAGGCCAGACTGTGAATGCCGAGCTTTGGCTTCCAGTGAAACTTCACGAAATGCGAGTCACCGCGGGAGTTGATAAACCGGAAGGCGTGGATGCCAAAGCCTTCCATCATCCGGTAGCTGCGAGGTATGGCGCGGTCCGACATGGCCCACATCAGCATGTGGGTGGATTCGGGCATCAAGGTGGCGAAGTCCCAGAAGGTGTCATGCGCGCTGGCGGCTTGGGGCATGCCGTGGTGCGGCTCGGGCTTGACCGCATGAATGAGGTCCGGGAATTTGATCGCATCCTGAATGAAGAACACCGGGATGTTGTTGCCGACGAGGTCGTAGTTGCCTTCGGCCGTGTAAAACTTGACCGCAAAGCCGCGCACGTCGCGGACAGTGTCTGCCGAGCCCGTAGAACCGGCCACGGTTGAAAAACGCACGAACACCGGCGTTTCGATGTCTGGGTCCTGCAGGAAACCGGCTGTCGTGTACGGTGCCATGGACTTGTAGGGCTTGAAATAGCCATGTGCGCCTGAGCCACGGGCGTGTACTGCGCGCTCTGGAATGCGCTCATGGTCGAAGTGCGTGATCTTCTCGCGCAGGATGAAGTCTTCAAGCAGGGTGGGGCCGCGCACACCCGCCTTGAGCGAGTTGTGGTTATCCGGAATGGCCAGGCCCTGATTGGTTGTCAGCGAATGAGCCGCTGCCTCGGTGAAGCTTTCAAGCTGTAGCTGCTTTGCCTTTGCGCCGTCAGGGAGTTTGTTTGCGCCAGCAGCTTTGCGCTTGGATACGGACATGTAGTTTCCTGGGTGAAAGAAGCGGGTAAGGGATCTGGAGAGAGCAGAAATTCGCGCAGGCTGCACGAATCCGGCGTCTTATAAATCGAGCACGTTTTCGAGAACCTTGACGCTGGCGAAAAGGGTGCCAGCTGCAAGTGCGCCGACGAGGCACCAGCTCATAAGGTCAAGCGCTATCTGGGAAAGCTCAGCCGGCAGAAGCCAGGAGGTCAGAAAAAACACAAGGGCAGACGCGAGCGCGAGGGTTGCAATTTTGGGAAGTTTGCTCTGTCGTGGCCTCTGGCTTGACCGCAGCCCCGCGCCCGGGACCGCCCCGGCCATATCAGTTGAGTGCCCGCTTGCAAAATACATGATGGTTCCCGGTTGACGACATTCAAGCTTGGTATCAAGCAGTTCGAATGACGATACCTAACAGGATGACATCGCAAGGTAGCCACATGACGGCGCCGGATGTAGGGAGGCTCTGCTGGTGTTGTAAGACATCACCGCCCCCATACGCGTCCGGGGCCTTCGCGGGAGAAATCTGCCGGCGAGAGTCAGCTTGAGGAGCCGCCTTGCTGGCGCTTGTATTCGTTATGTGGCAAGGACAAACGCCGCGTCAGCTTCAAACGCAGTCCTAACACCCGCCAACGCAGACATAAGGACGACTCGACAAGGCTGGCTGTGGATCTGGCTGGTAACGTCATGACATTTGTGCAATGGCATGCATGCACCTGAGCGATGACCTGTTTGCGCGTTCTTGCGAGAACGAGTACCGCCACAACACGGCCATTCTTGCTGGTGTTCTCCAGCCGGTTACTGCCCTGGAGTTGGCGTCTATTTCTGGAGAAATGTGTCGTCCAAAGATGCGAAGCATCATCAAGCTCGCGTTAATTTACCGCCTGAGAATTCTTAGGCTTCTTTGCATCTTTGGCAGATCAAGACGAGAGTGTTTCAATGCCGCAAAATCGTCCACACAAAGTTGTAACTTATGTTGCATTTGCAGATATAAGTAGCAAGAATGCATCCAATAAGCAAAACAACATGGGGCAGGGCATATGGGAGCTTTCCGTTTAGAGTGGATGCAATTACCGGGGTCGGCGGCTAGAGGACACTGCCCAAAATACATCGAATTTATCCGCGCAAACTAGAAAATGTTGCGCCGGGTTTGGGAGGCAATTGCTGGCCAGCGCCAGCAAGCGGAGGGCGTTTGCAGGAACGACCTTGACCCCGCTCATTTGATTTGGGCGATGGGTAGT
>JAZKHN010000360.1:0-12329 GCA_040385325.1 Pseudomonadota bacterium | reverse complement strand
CCATCAGGTTTCGTGGCATGAAGTCGCGATGCACGTAGACACGCGCGCCTTCCAAAGAATCAAGATTACTGGCTTTGATCAGCGCAAAAGCCGAGTCAAGTGTGGCCTGCTGCTCTGGTTTGAGCGTGATGCCCCTGTGCTTTGCGATGTACCACTCCGGGAAAAGATTGATCTCCCGGCTCAGCAGTGCGTCGTCATAAGGGGGCAGCACGCCAGGTTTTGAAGCCAGCTGCCACTGAATCAGCACATCGGTGGCGGCAAGGTAAAGCTCGTGGTCTGCCGCGCCGGGCTGGGCAATGGCATCAACGGCGGACGGCAGGGCCATCACCTCCATCATGGTGCGGCTGCCGAGGTCGCTGAGCAGCATGAAGCCGCTGGCCTCGTCCCATGCCAGCACACGCGGTGACTGCAGGCCCGCGCCCGCCATCAGCTCGGTTACCTTTACAAACGGCTTGCAGTCTTCCTTGTCGGGCGGGGCGTCCATGATGATGAAGGTCTCGCCACCGGAGGCTGCGCCCACCCTGAAGTAGCGCCTGAAACTGGCATCAGCAGAGGCCAGGCGCAGGCTGCCGGCATTCAATTTGGGCACCTCGGGTCGCGAAGCCAGGCCGGACAGCCATGAAAAGAAGGCCTGGCTTCTGGCTGGCTCTGGCCATGCAATGTCGTTGAGGGGGGCGGTCATGGCTTTCCAGTCGGGGAGGGCGGGCAGGCACAAGGGTCATGCCCGGGGCCGGTCGCCGGAGGGTCATGGATAATCAGCGCTGATTTTACAAACACGCCCTAGCCCACAACAAACTTGATGCGCCGCGCATCTCCCTCTCCCTTCCAGCTTTCCCCGGTGTCCCGTGCCGTTCTTTGTGTGGTTTCAGTCACCGCGCTGGGATGGGGCTTTCACACGCCGGTGGGTGCCCAGGCCCTGCAGGTGTTGCCGCCGGCTGTTCCCCTGCAGGAGGCGGCCGGCATCTATGGCACCGACTCCCCGCCCATCACGCTCAAGATGACGCCCATGCTGGCCGAAACGCCGCCGGAGGGCGAGGCCAACGTTCCGCCAACCTTTGTGTTCGGCGACAGCGTGACCGGCCGGCCCGACCTTGAAACAGTGATCGAGGGCAATGCCGAGCTGCGCCGCGGCCCGACCGCCATTCGCGCTGACCGCATAGAACTCACACAGCCGACCGACGTGCTCAACGCCAGGGGCAATGTGCATGTGAGCAGCTCGGGCAACCAGTTTCGCGGGCCGGAGCTGCAGCTCAAGCTGGATACCTTTGAGGGCTATTTTGCCCAGCCGTCCTACCGATTCCTGTCGAATGGTGGCAACGGCACGGCGGGACGCATTGATTTCCTGAGCGACAAGGTGCTGGTGGCGCGCAACGCCAGTTACACCACCTGCGAGCGCGACAACGAAGCCACCTGGGAGCCCGCCTGGGTGCTCACCGGCACCAGCTTCAAGTTCGACCAGGAAACCGAAACCGGCGAGGCCACAGGCGCCGTGCTGCGCTTCAAGGGCGTGCCCATCCTGGCGGGGCCGAGCATCAGCTTTCCGCTCAGCGACAAGCGCAAATCCGGTCTTCTGCCACCCACCTTCAATGTGGACAGCACCAGCGGGCTGACCTACAACCAGCCCTACTACCTGAACATCGCACCGGAGATGGACGCCACGTTCTCGCCTACGCTGATGAGCAAGCGCGGTCTTGATCTTGGCGGTGAAGTCCGCTACCTGAACAAGGACTACTCTGGCCGGACGCGCGCCAATTACATGCCCGGCGACAAGCTGCGCGGCGACAGGAATCGCTGGTCTTACGCGATAGAGCATGTCGAGACGCTGCACACCGGCATTCCGGAGATAGGCGCTTTCGGCCTGAATCTGAACCTCAACCGGGTCAGCGACAACAACTACTGGCGTGATTTCCCCCGGGCTAGTACCGTCCTGGCGCAGCGGCTGTTGTCCAGCGATGCGAGCATCGGCTGGAACAGGGGTTATTTCACAAGCTCGGTCAGGGCGCTGAAGTGGCAGACGCTGCAGGACCCCCAGTCCACCATCGTGCCGCCGTATGACCGGCTTCCGCAGATCACGGCCGGCTACACCCGCCTGAATTCCCCGGTGATCGGTACGGACGGCTTTGACTATTCGCTTACGGGCGACTTCACCCGTTTTTCGGCGGACAGGTCCCTCACGAGACAGCCCAACAGCAGCCGGGCTGTGGCCATTGCACAGATCAGCCGCCCCTGGATTTCCCCCGGCTGGTACTTCACGCCGAAGATGCAGCTGCATTCGACCACCTACCGCTTTGACTCAGCGCTGGCGGATGGCACATTTTCGAAGTCGCGTGTGGTGCCCACCTTCAGCATCGACAGCGGCCTTCAGTACGAGCGCAAAACCAGCTATTTCGGCCGGAATTTCACGCAGACGCTGGAGCCGCGTGCGTTCTATGTGCGCACGCCTTACCGCGACCAGAGCGTGTTGCCCAACTATGACTCGGGGCTCAATGACTTCAACTTTGCGACCGTGTTCTCGGAAAACACCTTCGTCGGCAATGACCGCATTTCGGACGCCAACCTGCTGACACTCGGCGTCACATCGCGTTTGCTGGACCCCGACACCGGTGCTGAAAAGGTGCGTTTCGGCGCAGCCCAGCGCCTGCGTTTTGCCGATCAGAAGGTGACGCTGCCCGGTGGCCTGCCGGTGACCGACCGCATCAGCGACCTGCTGTTCGGCACCACCATCAACTGGGTGCCCGAGTGGTCTTTCGATGCGACCGTCCAGTACAACCCGAAGATCAAGCAGTCCGAGCGCAGCAGCTTTGGTGTCCGCTACAACCCGGGCAACTACCGTGTTGTCAGTGCCTCCATCCGCAAGCAGCGCAACATCAGCAATTCAGTCGATGTGGGCTGGCAGTGGCCGCTCAATGATTTCTGGGGCGACAAGGGCCAGGAACTGGGCGCCGGGCGCGGCCAGGGTGGTGGCCGTTATTACACCGTGGGCCGGCTGAACTACAGTGTTCCTGACCGGAAACTGGTTGATGCCATCGTCGGTGTTGAGTACGATGGTTGCTGCTGGATTGGCCGGGTGGTGCTGCAGCGTTCCCAGAACACGCTGGTGGCGTCCAACACCCGCATTCTTTTCCAGCTTGAGCTGGTCGGGTTCTCGCGTCTGGGCGTGAACCCCCTGGACACCCTGAAACAGAATATTCCGCGTTACCAGTATTTGCGTGATCAAGTGACCGCGCCTAGCCGCTTTACCAACTATGACTAAACACCCCATGTCTTCACGTGCTGTAACGCCTGCCGCCGGGGCTTTTTTTCACATCAGGCTTTTGCCGGCGTTGATGGTGCTGGTTTTTTCCGCCATGTCGGTCCACGCACAGGGTCTCAGGCCATCAGGGGCATTGCGTCTTCCTGACAGTGCGGCACGAACCGCAGGTGCGGGCGCTCAGCGGCAGGCCGATTTCATCGTGGCGGTTGTCAATTCAGAGCCTGTGACCAACAACGAGGTGCGCTCAAAACTTGTGCGTGCCGAGCAGCAGCTGTCGCAACGCGGTGTGGCCTTGCCCCCGCGCAGTGAACTGGTCGGGCAGGTTCTGGAGCGGCTGATCAGTGACAAGGCGCAGCTCCAGCTGGCGCGCACCTCCGGGATACGTGTCGATGAAAACACCATCGAAAACGCAGTGGCCGGCGTGGCCCAGCAGAACCAGCTGTCGGTGGAAGAGCTGCGCCGCCGGCTGGTGGCTGATGGCATTGCCTATGCGCAGTTCCGCTCGGAACTGCGCGATGAAATCCTGGTCAGCCGCCTGAGGCAGCGTGAGGTGGACTCCCGTGTGACGGTCACCGAGGCGGACATTGACCAGTTCCTGCGCGATCAGGAGGGCGGCGGCGATCCGTCGGCCATCGAGCTGAACCTGGCCCAGATCCTGGTGCCTGTCCCCGAGAACGCGACGGCCGAGCAGGTTGCTGCATTGCAGGCCAAAGCCGGCCAGGTTGCGCAAAAAGCGCGTGCGGGTGGCGACTTTGTGGCCATGATCAATGAGTTTTCAGACGCGCAGGTGCGCCTCACGGGCGGCCAGATTGGCTTGCGCAGTGCGGACCGTTACCCACCCCTTTTTATCGAAGCAACCCAGAGCCTGGGGACCGGCGGCGTGGCCGGGCCGGTGCGAAGCGGTGCCGGTTTTCATGTGCTGAAGGTGCTTGAGAAGAAGCAGGGCGGCGTTCCGGGTGTGAACATCACGCAGACCCGTGCCCGCCACATCCTTTTACGCCCTACGCCCCAGTTGAACGAGGCGGCCGCGGTCGAAAAGCTGCTGGACATCAAAAAGCGCGTCGCAGCCGGCCAGGCAGATTTTGCAAAAGAGGCGCAGGCCAGCAGTGTTGACGGTTCCGCCAAGGACGGCGGCGACCTGGGCTGGACCAACCCCGGCAGTTTTGTGCCCGAGTTCGAGCAGGCCATGAACAGCCTGTCGCCTGGCCAGATTTCTGACCCGGTGATCTCGCGCTTCGGCGCACACCTGATCCAGGTCATGGAGCGGCGCGTCAACCAGCTGTCGGCGCGTGACCAGCGCGAACTGGTGCGTGGCATCGTGCGTGAGAAAAAGCAGGAAGAGGCCTATTCGCTGTGGGCGCAGGATGTGCGCGGACGCGCTTACGTCGAGTACCGTGATCCACCGCAATAATGTGGCCCCCACGGTTGCTCACTTCGTGTAGCGCCCTGCCCCCCGAGGGGGCCGCTGCTCCTGCGGCCCGGCGAAGCCGGTTCCGCGGACCCTGCTTGCCTTACGTCGCTGTAGTACGCAGAGCATTTGTTCCAAGTGCCTTACCGTGAAGCACATCGCCCGAAAGCGGTTTGGCCAGCATTTCCTGACCGACAAATACATCATCGAAGCCATCGTTGACGCTATTGCGCCGCGCTCTGGTGATGCGATGGTAGAGATCGGGCCGGGGCTGGCCGCGCTGACGCAGCCGCTGGTCGAGCGACTGGGGCACCTGACGGTGATCGAGCTTGACCGCGATCTGGCTGTCCAGCTGCGCGCACATCCCCAGCTCAGGGTGGTGGAGTCGGATGTGCTGAAGGTTGATTTCCGTGCGCTGGCCGCTGAAGCCGTAGAGGCTGGTGCAAAACTTCGTGTTGTGGGCAACCTGCCCTACAACATCTCCACGCCCATCCTGTTTCACCTGCTTGATGTGGCTGACGTGGTGCAAGACCAGTACTTCATGCTGCAGAAGGAAGTCATAGACCGCATGGTGGCGACGCCTTCAAATGGTGACTACAGCCGCCTGAGCGTGATGCTGCAGTGGCGTTATGCGATGGAAAACGTGCTTTTTGTGCCGCCGGAAAGTTTCGACCCGCCGCCGCGCGTGGACAGTGCCATCGTGCGCATGGTGCCGCATGAAGAACCGGCGCAACTCGATGTGGCGTTGTTCAGTGAGCTGGTGCGGGTGGCCTTCAGCCAGCGCCGCAAGCTGCTGCGGCACTCGCTCGGCAAGTGGCTGGAGCAGCGCGGCTTTTCCGGGGAATTCGACCTGCACAGGCGCGCCGAGGAAGTGCCGGTGGCCGAATACATGGCGCTGGCGCAGCGGGCCTGATCAAACTGGCGCTGCGCCGCCATGAAAAAAGCCCGGATTCACGCAAGTGACCGGGCTTTTAAATTGAACGCTGCAATTTTCCGACGGGCCGCCCCTAGGAAAATTAGCCCCCTTGGGGGGCAGAGAGCTACACGAAGTGAGCGAACGTGGGGGCTACAGCCTAGGCTGCTGCCAGCCAATATCCTGCGTTGAACGGGCTGCTCATGCGTAATGCGAGTGGTGACACATCGACCAGCTTGTCGGTCGGCATGATTTCTTCACCTTCTGCGACTGCTGTCTGGGCCTCATTAGCCCGATCCCCTTGGCCAATTTCCGGGGAGCGGGCTACAGAAAAGAATAGAAGCACCGGAACGGTATCTTTCGATCCGCCCAGTAATCCGAGGCATCCCTGAAGATGTCGAGGAGCTGCTCGCGCGCTTCCTTGTCAAACTTCGCGTTTGCCGGGATCTGCTCCAACACCACGATAAAACCAGGCTGCGGGCCTGATTTGTGAACCAGGTCCGTCATGCAGTCATACAGGGCGTCAAAATTCTTGCCGAAGTGGGCGGGGAAGGTGTACTGGGCCGCAATCATGTCCAGGACGTCCTGCTTGCTCTGGGCATTGCCCAGGTTGGCGTACAGGAAGTGCTGGTTCAGGTGCGTGGCCGCATCCTGCAGGTCCTGCACGCGGAAAGCGCGAATGGACTGCACGATATTTGGCCGCACACCCTTGAGGGGCGTATCAGTATCCTTACGAAGTGGTGTATCCATCTCCGCATCTCTTTCTATGAAGTCAACAAAACTCAAAATAACAACCACCTGCCCGGTTGGCCGGGCTCAATTTGCAATCCTGCGAAAACTCGCATAGTGGTCGTCGGTGTAATAACAGGTGTCAGGCGCAGCAGGTTTTACCCCACCGCAAATGATGCGCCGGGCGCCCCGGCTGCGTTCATTTGGTGTCCTGACGGTGTACTCGCGGTAGTAGCCGCGGTTTTTGGCAGGAAGAATGCGCTCCCTGTTGCCGAAAACCGTGCCGTCCTTGTCATACCGAAACGGACCACCCTGGTAAATCAACGTCATCATGTCGCGCGCTTGTGGCGGCAGCTGGGTGAGTGCAATGCTTTCAATCTGGCTTGAAGTTTGCGGCCCCCTGGCTTGCACCAGTGTGGGGCTGACAACCGTCAGACTGATCAGACCGGTCACCAGGACCAGCCTCATCGCTGCAACAATCTCCTGCCAATGCCGGTAACCGTTGCGCAACATGAAAAAAACCTTTTTTGAATTTAATGCCAGAGCCTGCACGCCCCTGAAATACCGGAAGGAACCACAGGGAAATTTCGGGTTAACCCTTAAATTTCAAGAGTGATAGTTTGCCGCATCCGGCTTCAAAAGGCAAGGGGGTGCTGAAAAATTAGGCAATCGACCTCACGTCGGGATGTCTAAAAAGTTAGTGCCAACTATCTAAATGGGCTTTATCGTGCCGCGTTCGCGTCTGCCACAGTCAGTGCTGTCATATTGACAATGCGGCGAACCGTAGCGGTAGGGGTCAGAATGTGCATGGGTTTGTTGGCACCCAGCAGAATCGGGCCGATGGCGATGTTGCCGCCGGCAGCCGTCTTGAGCAGGTTGTAGGAAATATTGGCCGCATCAATATTGGGCAACACCAGCAGGTTGGCCTCGCCCGCGAGTGTGCTGTTGGGCATGATCAGTGCGCGGGCATCTTCATCAAGTGCCATGTCGCCGTGCATTTCGCCGTCAACTTCCAGCCACGGTGCCTTCTCGCGCAGCAATTCAAGCGTTTTGCGCATCTTCATGGCGCTGGGCAGGCTGGAGGAGCCGAAGTTGGAATGTGACAGCAGGGCGGCTTTTGGCTTGATGCCGAAACGCATCATTTCTTCTGCCGCCATGGTGGTGATCTCGGCCAGCTGCTCGGCTGTCGGGTCGTAGTTGACGTGGGTGTCGAGTAAAAACACCTGGCGGCCCGGCAACAGCAGGCCGTTCATGCATGCATAGGTGTTGACGCCTTCGCGCTTGCCGATGACCTGGTCAAGGTAATCCAGGTGGTGCGCCGTGGTGCCCCAGGTGCCGCAGATCAGGCCATCGACATCGCCTTTTTGCAGCAGCATGCCGGCAATCAGGGTCAGGCGGCGTCGCATCTCGATTTTGGCGATCTGCACGGTCACGCCCCTGCGCTCCATCATGCGGTGGTAGGTTTGCCAGAAGTCGCGGTAGCGGTGGTCCTGCTCGACATTGACGACGTCGTAATCCAGTTCTTCTTTCAGGCGCAAACCGAACTGGTCGATACGTTTTGCAATGATGGCGGGGCGGCCGATCAGCGTCGGACGGGCCAGACCCTCGTCGACGACGATCTGACAGGCGCGCAGCACGCGTTCTTCTTCACCTTCAGCATAGGCCACGCGTTTGCGCGACGCGGTTTTGGCTGCAGCAAAAATCGGCTTCATCATCGAGCCGGAGGCGTAGACAAAGCTCTGCAGTTTCTCGCGGTAGGCGTCCAGGTCTGCGATGGGCCGCAGCGCGACGCCGCTTTCAGCCGCAGCCTTGGCCACGGCGGGGGCAATCTTCATCATCAGGCGCGGGTCGAATGGCTTGGGGATGAGGTATTCGGGGCCGAATGCCAGCTTTTCGCCGACATAGGCGGCGGCCACGACTTCACTCTGCTCGGCCTGGGCCAGCTCGGCAATCGCGTGTACAGCCGCAATTTCCATTTCCACCGTGATGGTGGAGGCGCCTGCATCCAGCGCGCCGCGGAAGATGTAGGGGAAACACAGGACGTTGTTGACCTGGTTGGGATAGTCGGTGCGGCCGGTGGCGATGATGGCGTCGTCGCGCACGGCCTTCACGTCTTCGGGCGAGATTTCCGGGTTGGGATTGGCCAGCGCCAGGATGATGGGGCGCGCCGCCATTTTGGCGACCATTTCCTTCTTGAGCACACCACCGGCGGACAGACCCAGAAAGATGTCCGCGCCCTCAATGACATCGCTCAGGGAACGGGCATCGGTTTTCTGCACAAACTGGATCTTGTCCTCGTCCATCAGCTCGGTGCGGCCTTCGTAGACGACACCGGCGAGGTCGGTCACATAAACGTTTTCGCGCTGTATGCCCAACTTGAGCAGCAGGTTCAGGCAGGCCAGTGCCGCAGCACCCGCGCCTGACGTCACCAGCTTGACCTGGCCAGGGGCCTTGTTGACCACCTTCAGGGCATTCAAAACCGCTGCGCCGACGGTGATCGCGGTGCCGTGCTGGTCGTCATGAAAGACCGGGATCTTCATGCGCTTGCGCAACTCGCGCTCGACATAAAAGCAGTCGGGCGCCTTGATGTCTTCGAGATTGATGGCGCCGAAGGTCGGCTCCAGCGAGGCGATGATGTCGACCAGTTTCGCGGGGTCTTTCTCGTCGATCTCGATGTCGAACACGTCAACGCCGGCGAATTTCTTGAACAGCACGCCCTTGCCTTCCATGACCGGCTTGGAGGCCAGCGGACCGATGTCACCCAGGCCCAGCACGGCGGTGCCGTTGGTGATCACGGCCACCAGGTTGCCCCGGCTGGTGTATTTGAAGGCGTTGTTCGGGTCCTTGACGATTTCTTCGCAGGGGGCTGCCACGCCGGGCGAGTAGGCGAGGGCCAGGTCGCGCTGGTTGGTCAGCTGCTTGGTGGCAGCGATGGCGATCTTGCCGGGGGTGGGAAACTCATGGTATTCAAGCGCAGCGCGGCGCAGTTCGGCGCGCTTTTCCTCGCGGTTGCCAGGCGTTGCGGGGGGTGTTGTCGGCATCAAAAGTCTCCACGGGCGCGGTCGGCTGACCGGCGATTTTTTGTAAGGTTGGCGATTGTAGGCCGCTTTGGGGGAAAACCCTAGTAGGTGAATCTACGCAAAGACCCGGCGTGGCTTGCGTGCTGAGGGATCGAGGCCGCGCGCCGCGTCAAGTCGGGCGCGAGTTCACCCTCGTGCAAGGCGCTGTATCTGCCGGTCATGCCAGCGGGCCAGCAGCACGACGCCAACAGTCGCTCCGATCAGCGCGAACAACATGTCGGATTGCGTGTCCCACGGGTCGCCCTGGGTGCCGAGGAATTCAACCGCGCCGCCGCCTGCTGCCAGCGCCGTCCACCATTCGATGAGTTCATACACCGCGCTGATGGCCATGGCCACGCAGGCTGACAAGAAGGCCGCCATGGGCCTGCTGGTGAGGTAGGCACGCCGCAGCAAGACCTCGCGCGCCAGCATGGCGGGTATCAGTCCCTGCATGAAGTGGCCAATCTTGTCGTAGGGGTTGCGGCTCAAATGCATCAGGTCCTGCAGCCAGAAGCCCAAGGGCACGCGCGCATAGGTCCAGGCACCGCCGAAGATCAGCACCAGCATGTGTGCGGTTATCAGTATGTACAGCAGCGTGGTCAGCGGAAAGCGCCTGCGCGTCCAGAACAATATCGGCAGGGCGATGGCGGCGGGCGCGACTTCCAGCACCCAGGTGCCGCGTTCATACGGCGCGATGCCCGACCAGACCAGTGCCGCTACCACGATGAGGCCCAGCGCAGCGAGCAGGCGCGAGTCAGCCATGTGCCGCGATCACCGGTTCGCAGCGCACCTCGGTTTTCACCGAGTTGGCGATAAAACATTCCTCGTGCGCTTCATGGTGCAGGGCGTCAATTTCTGCACGCGTTGGCAACCGGTCGCCGTAAAACAAAACCTCGGGGCGCAAGGTGACGACTGTCATCGCCATCCTGCCTTCAGCATTTCTGGCCATCACGCCGCTGGCCTTGTCGGTGTAGCTGTCGACACAGACCTTGCGCTTGCCGGCCAGCGACAGGAACCACAGCATGTGGCAGCTCGACAGCGAGGCGACAAAGGCTTCTTCAGGGTCTACCGCCGATGCGTCCGACCAGGGCAGCGGCACGACCTGCGGCGATGACGAGCCTGGCACCTCAATGCCGCCATCAAAACGCAGCAGGTGGCGGCGGCTGTAGCGGCCTGATGCAAAGTCTGCGTCGCCGCGCGTCCATACAACTTCAGCGGTGTAGGTCGACATATGAATAAATGGGAAGGATCAGCTGAAAAACTGAAGCAGCGCATCGGCAGTGGCCTGCGGCTGCTCTTCAGGAATGAAATGGCCGGACGCCACCGCATGGCCGCGCACGACGCCGCTGCATTGCGCCTGCCAGAGCGCCATCGGGTCGAACAGGCGATTGACCACGCCGCGCTCACCCCACAGCACCAGCATGTCGCAGCGCAGCTTGTCGCCACGCGCGCGGCTGTCGCGGTCGTGGTCTAGGTCAATGCTGGCCGCGGCGCGGTAGTCTTCGCAGGCCGCGTGCAATGCTTCGGGGTTACAGAAGCAGCGTTCGTATTCACTCAAGGCCTCGACTTCGATGTAGCCCAGGCCCTCGCTGCCCCAGCCGCCCAGCTTGGCGTGCAGATAGGCTTTGGCGGTCTCGGGGTGGTTGGCGCCCATCATGATCTCTGGCAATGGCGAAGGCTGCAGCATGTGAAACCAGTGGTAATAGGCACGCGCAAACTGCATGTAGGGCGCGGTCATGCTGGTGCCGTCGTACATGTCGAGCGTGGGTGCGATGTCGAGCACGCAAAGTTTCTGCACACGCGTGGGGTGGTCAAGCGCCAGCCGGTGCGCGACGCGCCCGCCGCGGTCGTGGCCGCAAAGGAAAAAGGTGTTCACGCCCAGCGCATCCATCAGCGCCGTCATGTCGTGCGCCATGTTGCGTTTGCTGTAGTTGCTGTGGTCGGGCAAGCCGGCGGTTTTTGACGAGTCGCCGTAGCCGCGCAGGTCAGGCATCACCAGAAAGAAATGCGGCGCCAGCAGCTTGGCCACGCGGTGCCACATCACATGCGACTCGGGAAAGCCGTGCAACAGCAGCAGCGCAGGTTTGCGGATGTCGCCTGGAATGACTTTTGAAAAGCGCGCCGCAATCGAAGCGCCATTGACCTCGAAGCTGCGTGACTCGAACCCTTCAAACCAGCTCATGTCGGCACTCCTTGCACAGGTCGGTTGATTGGTCAGGCGGGGCGGGAGGCCAGGTATCTTTTCAGGTTGCCTGCCGCCGTGGCCTTGACCTTGTTGTGCAGAAAGGGCGTCCACCCCAGCAGCAGGCCGGGTGTGCCCAGCGCCTGGCGCGACCAGGTCCAGAAATCAAAGCTGTCGCGGTGCCGCGTGATGAGCCCCTGCTCGTTGAAGGTGAACACACCGTCAATCACGTTGTGCACCATGCGGCCGGTGGCGCTGAAGCGGTAGTCCGCCTCCCAGTGGGCCTTGCCGCTGGTGGCATCGGCCTCGATGTCGCTGAATTTCAGCTTCCATACGTCAGCGCCTTTGGCTTTGGTGGCGTCGGCCAGCATTCGCCACATGCCGGTCACCTCGCGGTGGCCGCTCAGTGAAAAGACGGCGTCTTCAAACACCGCATCGGGCGCGTAGCAGGCCGCCATGGTGTCGGCATCCAGGCGTGCGAAGGCGGTGTAGAAATTTTGTAGCGTGGTCGCGTTGGCGTGCATGCGGGGTGTCTCCCTGGGGCCGAAACCCACACTCTACACCGGGCCACCTGCTCAGAGGGCTTTTGCCACCGCCAGACTGAGGAAGTCATACACCGCACGAATCCTGGCACTGGTGCGAATCTCGCGGTGCACCGTCAGCCAGATCGGCATGGGCGGTATCTTGAGCATGGGGAGCACGGGCACAACATCCTTGTCCGCGGCCGCGACATAGTCGGCGACGAAACCAATGCCCAGGCCGGCGCGCACCGCCTGCCAGTAGGC
>JAZKHN010000359.1:0-1784 GCA_040385325.1 Pseudomonadota bacterium | reverse complement strand
CCCTGCAGCACATCGACATTCACGAGGCCAATCGATTCATGCGCCGCCTTCAAGGCATCAGGCCGCGCGTGGCAGACATGCAGCGATTGCAAGGTGATGCCGGACTCGGGCATGCTCGCCGCAGGATGCGCAGAGCCCCATTCAATCAGTGTCGGCAGGCCGCCGTAAAACAGGCGCTGGCCGTCACGGCGAACGCTGATCTTCCAGCTCAGCAGGCCTTGCGGTGTCGGGCGCGAGGCCTGCAGCAGCTCACCTCGGTCGAGACCCAGTTTCGCGAGTGACTTGATGCCTGCTTGCGCCTGTGGCGTACTGGCCACAAAGTGAACCAGCTGCGGGCCGTGCGACAACAAACGGCCGTGCAGCAGCCCGTCGTCAAGGTCAAACCAGCGCTTTGCACCGGGCGGTCTTGTGGTGCTTGCCCCCGGCTGGATGGCGATGATCTCAAAATAGGCGTTGGGGTAATCTGGCGACTCGATGCTGAACAAGCGGTTGTGTGTGCCCATCAGCGGGTGCTCACCACCGGGGCCGGGTGTGATGCCCAGCGTGGCCTCACACCATTGCACGCCTTGCTCAAGGCTGGCTGCGGCCACCACGAGGTGGTCGATGCGCGAGCGCGGTGTGGCGGGCGGAGCAGTTGCTTTCATCACTCCATCCTAAAGCGTTTGAAAAACCAGCGCCCGCCATGTGCCTGCTTCAGAGCGTCACGCTTCCGTCAATGCAGGTCACCGACTCACCGCCCACCCACACCTGGCCGCCCGAATCGCGATCGAGGTAGACCAGGCCCGCCCGGTTCAGGCATACGCCCTGCGAGGCGACATAGCTTTCAGGTGAATAGCCGTCGGCCATCAGCCACTGCGCGAGGCCTGCGTTGAAGCTGCCGGTGACCGGGTCTTCGTTGATGCCCATGCAGGGCGCGAAGGCACGTACTTCGATGTCAGGTGTCACGGCGGGCGCTTCGCTGTTCTGCGCAAACGCCCTTGCTTCCCGGTTGGCGCGGCCTATCAGCGGCGCGCTGCTTGCTTGTTCGTAGATGCCGGCCACGCCGATCTTGACATTGAGCTTGCCGAGTTCGAGGTTATTGGGCGCCAGCTGCAACACGGTTTCGGGGCTGTCCAGCAGCAGGCCCAGCCAGACCGGGCCGTTGTCCAGCGTCTGTGCGGCGGTGATCTGGGACGCCTTCAGGCCGAGTGCCGCGGCGACCTGCGCCAGCAACACCGGGCTGGGGGCAGAGCGCTTGAGCGGCGGCGCGGCAAAGGCCAGGCGCGGGCCTGCTCCCTTTTCATTCTCCCGGCGTATCTGCACCAGGCCGACGGCACATTCCTGCACGATGACATCCTTGCGTTTGGCCTTGCCACCGGCCTGCAGCCAGGCGTGGCAGCTGCCCAGAGTCGGGTGGCCCGCAAAAGGCAGCTCGCCGCCGGGCGTGAAGATGCGCACAGCGTAATCTGCCGACGCGTCTTCAGGCGGCAACAGAAAAGTTGTTTCCGACAGGTTGGTCCAGTTTGCAAAACGCCGCATCGCCGCATCGTCCAGCCCGGCCGCGTCCAGCACCACGGCCAGCGGGTTGCCGAAGTAGGGCGTGGCGGTAAAGACGTCGATCTGTTTGAAGAGGCGGGTTTGCATAATGTTCTTTTATGAAAGAGGCTGGTCCAGCACACCCTTGGTGGTCTGCCGGTTCCAGATGCTGTCGTACCAGCGTTCTATGTTTGGCCAGGCCCGGCGCGGCTGCGGCAGGCCAAACCAGCGGTGAATCTCGCAGGCCACGGGAATGTCGGCCATGGTGA
>JAZKHN010000358.1:2766-6799 GCA_040385325.1 Pseudomonadota bacterium | reverse complement strand
TTTTGTTCCAGCACTGAGTCGTGTTGTCGTTGATTCACGTGTTTTTCAGCTTGTTGATCGACTGTTTTGGCGGGCTTGAAGACTTGCGGATTATAGGGCGGGCCCTCTGTGCACGAGGCTGCTGCTACAGCTAAACCCCTCAATTGGAATGCCGCCCGCCCAACTGGCAAATCGTCCACCAGAAAATGCGGATATCCAGGCCCACAGACACGTTTTTGACGTATTCCAGGTCAAAGGCGAGCCGCTGCCCGAACGATGCCTGTGACCGGCCACGTACCTGCGCCAGCCCCGTGATGCCGGGCTGTACGCTGCAGCGCAAAGCCCAGTCCTCAGGCGCGTAGAGCGATTGTTGGGCGGGCACATCGGGCCGCGGGCCTACCAGGCTCATGTCGCCCCACAGCACATTCAGAAGCTGCGGCAATTCGTCAATGCTGGTGCGGCGTATAAAGCGGCCCACGCCCGTGATGCGCGGGTCATTGGCCTGCGTGAAATACGGCCCGGTCGCGGCTGCATCGGTGCGCATGCTGCGGAATTTAAGGATGCCAAAAGGCTTGCCACCCTGCCCCACACGCGTTTGCCTGAAAAACACCGGCCAGCCGCTGTCGAGCACTATCCACAAGGCCACAAGCAAAAGAACCGGCGACAGCAACACCACGGCTGCCAGCGACAGCACGATGTCCATCAGGCGTTTCATGCGGTCACTTTCAGCCCATGTGAGAGCTGGCGAATCAGGCCCGCCACACGAACCCTGTCCTGCTCGGTTGCGCCGGGCGTACGCAAGGTGAGTTCAGCCTCTGCAGCGCGAATGGCTGCCACAGCGTCTTCAAAAGATGTTTCACCGCCGGCGCGGTTGAAGGTTCTCGACAGGATGACAGCCTGCGACCCGAGCCGGATGTGTTCGCCCAGCACATCGCGCCCCGGCAGCACACCTTCATCCACACGCGCAATGCCGCCAAAGCCCAGGCGCAGACCCTGCCTCCTTGCCGCAACAGCCACGCGGTCTACATGGCCCATCAGCAGGGGTTCGAACATGAATTTGCAGCCCAGCGACAGGTGCAGATCGTTAAGGCCCACCAGCACCTCATAGATACCGGGCGTGCCCAGCCATTCATCAAGCGAATCCAGGGCACCTGCCGTCTCCAGCAAAGCCACGATGGGTGCACGCCCGGCAACAATTTCTGAAAATACCCGGATCTGGCCTGCCTCGGTAAACATCGGCAGCATGAGCAGGTCCGCACCCTGGGCAAGAACGGCATCCACCTCTGCCCTGGCCAGTTCAGGCTTGTCGAGCTGCAGGGGATTAACCCGCACCATCAGCTTTGTCTTTTTCAGCACGGCCTTGATACGGGAGACGTCCTGTACATGGTGTGTGCTGATGAAGGTGTCCAGGCCCTTCTGCCGCTCGGCCTTGCCGTCGCGCTCCAGGTCAACAAAAACCCGCATGCCCTCAAGCTGGTCGCAGCGCGCCGCCAGAGCCAGGTCATTGGTGATGGTCAGTAAATCAATCATTGGGAAATTCGGCAGATCTTCGGGACTCAAGGCGCTGGGGCGCGCCCTGGCCGGGCAAAAAGCAGCCTGCGCAGCTGCGGGCTTGCCAGAACGGCGCTTCCCACAACCAGCAGGCCATACACACAGGAAGCCATCATAGTGAACTGTATGCCGCGGCCCCCCCACATTGGCTTGAGGCTGACCAGCAGCGCAGCGATGGTCAGCGACACCAGGCACGGCAGCCACGGGAAGGCATGGGCCACGGTTTGCCGTTCGACGGCCATCAGCACCAGAGCGACGCCTGCCAGAACCCCGTTAAGCAGCCACATCACTGCGGCGCCCTTCCCGGAGCCCCAGTCGGGCATCAGGCCAAAGATCAGGAGCACCGCCAGAGCGGCGATATAAGCCCCCACCGCCACATGCATGCGCTGCGAGATCGCCATCACCGTCAGCATGACGGCGATCAGGGCCTGCGGCAGCAGCGACCAGATACCGATGGCGCTCCAGCGGGCAATCACCTGCAGGTGCTCTTCACCCATACGGCCCCAGCCGAACAGCAGGCCGGCCAGCGGCAACGAGAACGTGGCAATGATGGCGGCCGCCGCACAGGCCAGCGCCCAGGCCAGCGCGAATGCCACACGCAAGGCAGCTGCGCGCTCGGGTGTGCCCTCCCCGGTGCGGGTGATGGCCGGAAAAGCCAGGGTGGCCACCAGTTGCACGGCCAGTACAAGCGGCAATTCGACCAGTTTCCAGGCGTAGTTGAAGCTGGCCAGCGCGCCCTCCCCGCCCTGCGAGGCAATGCTTCGACCTGCCAGCGGCAAGAGCAGCAACAGGCCTGACGACAACCCGGCCCATATCCAGATACTGGCCCGCGGCAGGGGTGAAGGACCTGCATTGACCGCAGCAGCGTCAGCGGCGGGGATTACCGCGCGGACAAACCGCAAACGCCAGCCCAGCCAGCCCATGCGCAGGAGCATCGCAAACACCAGAAACAGCCCCAGGGCGGCAATGGCACCCGCCTGCCCGACCCAGGCGACCTCCAGCAAGCCTGCAATCAGCACGGCGTTGATCACCAGATTTCCGGCATACATGCCGACAAAGTCACGTTCGTGTTGCAGGCGCGTGGTCCAGAGCGCCGCGAGCATGGCCATGGGCAGGGCCACCGCACTCCAGGCCAGCGATGCAGCGCCCAGGGTTTTCATTTCTCCCGCAAGGCCAGGGGCCAGCGCATGCGCCAGCACATCGCGCAGCAGCCAGATGCCCAGGCCCAGCCCCGCGCCAGCGACCAGAAGGAAAGCCGACACCTTTTTCTGGCTGGCGTTCTGGGCTGCTGCATCCTGCTGTGCCCAGTGCGGCAGCAGTACGTAGGCGAGAGCGCCGCTGATAAAGATGCCGACCAGCAGATCGGGCAAGGTGAACATCACGATGACCACGTCGCCCAGGCCGGTAGCGCCAAACGCCGCCGCCTGCACCGACTCCCGGGCCAGGCCCAGCACGCGGCTGAGCAGGAGCAACCCCAGGGAAAACACACCGGCGCGAAGATACATGGCAGGGATTATCCCGCCTGAAATCACCCTTCCCGGCTCCCAAAAGCCAAACCGCTCCCGTAAAAAACTAAAATCAGTGGTTTGAATGCGTTTGGTCACATTCCGGCATGCTCCAAAAGCTGGCTGGAAACCGACCCGTAGTTCAGGCAAACGCCCCGCATGACCCTGTCCTGCAGCCTTGCCAGCCACCTTCCCCTGCACAAAAAGCCAAAGTCCATGACAACGAATGCGCCCGCCAACAACCCTGCCCAAGCCACCGCACCTGCCCCGCAGGACGAGAACCAGCTGATCATCGAGCGCCGCGAAAAACTCAAGGCGCTGCGCAGCGCCGGCATCGCCTTCCCCAACGACATCAAGCCCGAACACAAGGCCGAAGCCCTGTTCGCCGCCTACAGCGAAAAGACCAATGAAGAGCTCGAAGCGCTGGACATCCAGGTGCACGTCGCCGGCCGCATGATGCTCAAGCGCGTGATGGGCAAGGCCAGCTTTGCCACCCTGCAGGATTCGTCTTTCGGCCCCTCTGGCGGCCGCATCCAGCTCTACATCAAAAACGACGATGTGGGTGAGGCCGTGCATTCGGCTTTCAAGCACTGGGACCTGGGCGACATCATCTCGGCCACCGGCAAGCTGTTTCGCACCAAAACCGGCGAGCTGTCGATTCATGCGACCACTCTGCGCCTGGTCACCAAAAGCCTGCGCCCCCTGCCCGACAAGTTTCACGGCATGGCTGACCAGGAGGTCAAGTACCGCCAGCGTTACGTCGATCTCATCATGGACGAGGCAGCGCGCAAGCGTTTCATGTCGCGCAGCAAGGCGGTCACCAGCATCCGCGAGTTCATGGTCGCCAACGACTTTCTGGAAGTCGAGACGCCCATGCTTCACCCGATTCCCGGCGGCGCGAATGCCAAGCCCTTCAAGACGCACCACAACGCGCTGGACCAGGAGATGTTTTTGCGCATCGCGCCCGAGCTGTATCTGAAGCGCCTCATCGTGGGCGG
>JAZKHN010000358.1:0-2666 GCA_040385325.1 Pseudomonadota bacterium | reverse complement strand
CGCGAAGCCATCCTCAAACACACCGAAGCCGGTGACAACGTCGACAACGCCATCTGGCTTACCAACGCCCTGCGCAAGCTGGGCATGACGGAAGAAAAAGACCGCCTCTCGACCCGCTCGCTGGCCAGCCTTCAGGTGCTGTATTTCGAGGAATTGGTGGAAGAAAAGCTCTGGCAGCCGACCTTCATCATGGAGCACCCGACGGAAATCTCGCCACTGGCGCGCGCCAACGACAGCCGCCCTGAAGTGACAGAGCGCTTCGAGCTCTACATCACCGGCCGCGAATTCGGCAATGGCTTCAGCGAGCTCAACGACGCCGAAGAACAGGCCGCACGCTTCAACGCCCAGGTGGCCGCCAAGGACAGCGGCGACGATGAAGCCATGTTCTACGACCACGACTTCATACGCGCGCTGGAATATGGCATGCCCCCCACCGGCGGCTGCGGCGTGGGCATTGACCGCCTGATGATGCTGCTGACCGACAGCCCCAGTATTCGGGACGTGATCCTGTTCCCGGCCCTAAGGCGCGAGGCTTAAGCCTGTCAGGTCAAGGCGCAAAGGACATTCAGGGTTTTACTGCGCAAGGCGCTCGGCATTTCCCCTGGCCCAATCGAGACCAAAGTCGCACTTTGGCGCGCCTTCGTCACACACCGCATTGGCCTCGGGAGCCCTGAAAAGTGACCGGCAGACTTCGCGCTTGAGCACCACGCTTTCCTCGCAAACCATATCGCGCTCGATTCGCCAGTTCGTCTTGAGTACCTGGCCGCGAATCTTCACAAGCCTTGTGCCATCAGGGAAATACACGAGTGGCACGCGAAAGCCGGTCGCCGGCACGACGTGATACAGCGTGTTGTTGGTCAATAGAAGTGCGAGCTGTTCACTGTTGAGCGGTTTGATGCCTTTTGAATCCAGCTCCTGCCGTGACGGCAGGTTCAAGACCTGCGCTGACCCTGTGACGGGCAACGCCGTGATCAGTGTGACGGCAAAGATTGACAGCGCTTTTAAAGTTTTCATTGTGTTGTTCCAGAGATCTGAATTTTTGCGGGTGTCCCGAGCTGTACCCGGCATTTGCAATGGTAGAACAGGGGTTGACGGCCGGTTTGCGGGAATACCCGCCGTGCTGCCGGCAGGTCATGCACCAGGCGCAACACCACGCAGGCAAGACCTAAAATTGTTGTTGGGTCCCCTGCCCCACCCCAAAAAAACATCTTATGAACTACCTGTCAGGTTACCCGAGCAGCCTGCAGCAACAGGTACAGCAACTGCTGGCCCAGGGCAAGCTGGGCGAGATGCTTCTCAGGAAATATCCGCAGGCACACGGCGTGCGCACGGACAGGGCCCTGTACGACTATGTGATGGCGCTGAAAAGCGATTACCTGCGCAGTTCGGAACCTCTGTCAAAGGTGGCTTTCGACAGCAAGCTGCATGTGATTGCACATGCGCTGGGCACGCACACCACTGTCTCGCGGGTGCAGGGCAACAGGCTCAAGGCCAAACGCGAGATCCGCGTGGCGACGCTTTTCCGCGAGGGGCCGGAAGAGTTTTTGCGGATGATTGCCGTGCACGAGCTGGCACACATCAAGGAAAAAGGCCATGACAAGGCCTTCTACCAGCTGTGCACGCACATGGAGCCCAACTACCATCAGTACGAGTTCGACCTGCGCGTGTACCTGACGCACATGGACGTGGCAGGAAAGCTGGTCTGGCCTTCGGCTTGAATGCACCCCAAGGCCTCTGAAAAGAGCGAAAAAGGCAAAAAGTTAATATGGGAGTTAACAATTTGGCCAAAAGTTAACTTCCATATTAACTTTTCAGGATTTCGGCGCTTTCAAGTTGGAAAAATCGCCAAAAACAGCTGAAAAATGGCCATTTTGAGGCATCAAATCGGCTACAGACCAATAGGCACGTACGTGAGATGCTACTGAATTAATAGCAATTGCGACTTCCGTACAACTGCCAATCCGGCGAAATTCAAGCAATTCGGCCCAAACTCAGGGCAGCAAACCCATCGCGTGCATGTAGGCAGGCTGCAGCATCAGGCTGTCCCAATCCACGGCGGACGTGGTGGGCAGCAGGTCAAGGCGGCGCATCTCGCTGGACTCCAGTGCCTCCCAATGGCCCTTGAGCAGTGATTCGGCCATGCCGTCCAGCAATTCATCCACCGCCTTGCCCTCGCCTACCGACTGGTTGCACAGCAGCACCATGTCGCAGCCGGCATTCAACGCCGTCACCGCCGCCTGCGTGTAGCTGACTTCCTTGCCGTCGATGAGGCGGGCGCCTGCCATGCTGAGGTCGTCACTGAAAATCGCACCACCAAAACCCAGCTGGCCGCGCAGGATGAAGGTCAGCCACTGTTCCGAGAACCCGGCCGGGCGGCTGTCGACCTTGGGGTAGATCACATGCGCCGGCATCACGCTGGTCAGCGTGGTGTTCAGCCACTCATAAGGCGCGGCGTCGTCGGCCAGGATGGCTTTGAGGCTGCGTTTGTCGACCGGGATGTCGGTGTGCGAATCGGCCTTGACGAAACCGTGGCCGGGAAAGTGTTTGCCGCAGTTGGTCATGCCGGCCTGCAGCAGGCCGTGCATCAGGCTTTTGGCCAGCAGGCTGACGACACGCGGGTCGCGGCCGAAGGCGCGGTCGCCTATGACGCTGCTTTCACCGTAGTC
>JAZKHN010000357.1:2553-18993 GCA_040385325.1 Pseudomonadota bacterium | reverse complement strand
ATGATAGTGCGGATTCCCGTGTGAAAGTAGGACATCGTCAGGCTCTTACAGCAAGGAACGCCCAGTTGATTTTTGATCAACTGGGCGTTTTCTTTTGTGCGTCTGTTTTTGATTTGCCCGTAGTGCTGGGGCTGGGGTTGTGGATGTGAAAAGCCCGCAGGAATTCTCTTCTTGCGGGCTTTTGTATTTCTACCTCTCTTTCAGGTCTCCCAGACCGGAGAGCATGTTGGAGGGCATTTCGAGTCAAGTATGCTGATCGACCAGGTGCCGCTTCAGGGCGGAGGGCTTGCGGAAAGTTTGTAACTCATACGCTTCCCAAGCAGCGACCTCGAATTGTTATCTGTTGTCTATGTAAATATCGTCGCGCATCGCGACACCCGCTTTGCACAGCTCATCACAAAGCTGCTCTATCCATGCATCCATTGGGATCGATGCGAAAAACCGGTCCCTGATCTGTATGAGGTACGGTGTGTCCATTGCCCAGATCGCAAATTCATCGAAGGTTTGCTGCTGGGTTTCAAGTAATTTGAATTTGAGCAGTACCTTTGATGCGTGGCGTGCGTGCTTCAGCGGATTGCTGATAAACGAATCGAGCCGGCGTCTCGCAGTTTCCAGAATGCCGACGCTGTAGTTAAATACCGTCCCATGGCCAGGTATGACGATTAAAGGGTCGAGCTGCGCAATAAGATCGAGCGTCGCGCCCACTTCAGCGAAAGCCTCTTCACCCTCAAGCTCTGGAAATACGACACCAAAGCCGTTTTCCCAAAGCGCATCTGCTGATATCAACAGTCTTTTGGAGGCTTCAAAAAAAATCAGGGAGTTTGGGTCATGCCCGGGCGCAGAGTGAATTTGCCAATTTGACAACCCAAAACTCATCTCAGTACCCGACTTAAGAGTACTGGTGAATGAAAATTGTGGGCAGCTCTGGCCTGTAGGTTGATAAGTCAGGGCAACCGGGTCCCAATTGCTGACATGAGCTGCCTGGCCGGGTGGTATTAATGTCTGCAGATTCGGGTAACAAGCCTGAAGTGCGGAATTTCCGCCGCAGTGGTCACTGTGCAAATGCGTGTTGACCAGGATGTCGAGTGGCCGTTTGCCCAAAACAGACTCCACCAACGCGACTGTTTGCGATGAATGGGTGGTGTAACCGCTGTCTATCAGCAGGGTTTGATCTCCCTCGGCAAAAAGAATATTGTTTGAAGAGAGCCAGCCGCGCTCAAACACATGCATGCCAGCCGGAAAATTCAGCGAATTCATCAAGATTTCAGGCGAAGATGCCCGCCTAACAGTCAGGCCGATGCACGCAATTCACGCCGCAGGATTTTTCCAACATTTGTTTTTGGCAAATCGTCGCGAAACTCAATGTACTTGGGCCGTTTGTAGCCCGTGAAATGCTGCTTGCAATAAGCGCTCACGTCATCTTCGGTCAGCGTGGGGTCATTTTTCACAATAAAAACCTTGATCGCTTCGCCTTGGCTTTGGTCGGCGACGCCGACTGCAGCACATTCAACCACGCCTGGGCACAGGGAAATAATGTTTTCAAGCTCGTTGGGAAACACGTTGAAGCCGGACACGATGATCATGTCCTTTTTACGATCAATGATTTTGGTGTAACCGGCCTCGTCCATGATGCCGATGTCCCCCGTCCGCATGAACCCGTCTGCGGTAAATGCTTTCAGGTTTTCTTCGGGTTGCATGTAGTAACCCGTCATCACCTGCGGGCCTTTGATGCAGATTTCGCCCGATTCGCCAACCGGCACTGAAATGCCGCCATCGTCCTTGATCGCGATGTCAACTCCGGGAAGCGGCAGCCCAATATTTCCGGTGAACTGGGTGTTGGTGACCGGGTTATTGGTGCCGATGGCGCAGGTTTCGCTCATTCCCCAGCCCTCGATCATGGTACTTCCGGTAGCCTGTGCCCAATGTTTGGCCGTGCCTTCCGATGCGGCCATGCCGCCTGCCTGGGATATGCAGAGGCATGAGAAATCAATTGTCTTGAATTGGGGATGTTGCAACAACGCGTTGAACAGCGTGTTCACCGCCGGCAGCATGTGGAAGGGCCGCTTCTTGAGCACCTCAATGAATTTGCCGAAATCTCGCGGATTGGGAATCAGTGTCAGGTGCGCTCCCCAGCGCATATTCAGCAGGCAAAGAGTCAGCGCAAAGATGTGATACAGCGGCAGTGCCGCAATGTTGTTTGTGTTACTCACATCGCCTATCCGCCTGAGCGCCGGCGTGAACCATTCTTCCGCCTGTAATACTGCAGCAACGATGTTGCGATGTGTCAGTACGGCACCCTTCGACAGTCCTGTGGTGCCACCGGTGTATTGCAGGAAGGCGATCGAATCGAGAGTGCTCCGTGCTGGTTTGAGCGCCAGGCGTGAACCTTCGCTGACTGCGGTATTAAACGCCGTCACAACACGACCGTCTCCCAGTGGCAACTTATATGCAGGCACAAGCTTGGCGAGGTGGCGCACAGCAAAAGTAATCCAGCGGCCAAACCAGAACCCGAGCAGGTCGCCCATGGACGTCATCACCACGTTTTTGACGGGTGTGCGCTCTATGACTTCAGCCAGCGTGCCGGCAAAGTTCTCAAGAATCACAATGGACGTCGCACCCGAATCCTTAAGCTGATGCTCCAGTTCGCGTGCGGTGTAAAGCGGATTGACGTTGACGCAGGTGTAACCCGCGCGAAGTATTGCGGACATGGTGACTGCGAACTGCGGAATGTTCGGCAGCATGATCGCAACCCGTGAACCGGGTTCAAGCCCCAGGCCCTGTAGCCAGGCCCCCAGTGAAGATGACAATTCATCGAGCTGCCCATAAGACATCCAGCGGTCCATGCAGACCGAAAATGGCTTGGCTGCGTTTTTCTTGAAAGAGTCCTCCAGCAGCTGGTTCAGGGACTGAAACTTCTCGGTATCAATGTCGTGTGCGACGCCTTCGGGATAACTCTTGAGCCAATGCCTGTTCATACAAAACTCCTTCAGGGCATTGTGGAGTTCAAGCACCGAAAACTGTATGGGGCTTGCCCTGATGCGCGCTCAGGACAACGGGTTTGAACCGAGTAGATGGCCCAATTTGGTCTCGCAGGTGACAGTGTCCTCGTTGAAGAGCGTTGTTATCCACTCGGTTTCACGCTGCTCGATCAGTTTGAGAAAAACATCCGCCCCGTGCATGCCTGCGAAGGCGTCAAACCCCGCCTCCAGAAATTCCTGCAGAGAGTTCAGTCCTGCAACGGACGCGGGGCGCCGCATCATCTTGAGAAGGGTGCGCAGACCTGGCATTCTTGTCAGCCGGTTCAACTCCTTGCCGAGCAGCAACACAACCTCGAGCTGTTTTTGGCGCGCCTGCATGTCACCCACCTGTCGCCAGCAGGCCATGTAACGGGCGTTTTCACCAAGCTCTGGCGCGGTGCCAAACGATGAAAGCCACTGTCTTGCCATCTGGTCATCGAGCTTTTCGGTCAGCGCATGCACCTCGGCCAGCGCCGCTGCAGTATTGACTACGGCCTGCGGGAACAGCCTTGCAATGGTGCCCGCAATCCGTGCGAACTGCTGGTCCCGCTGCGCATAATCCTTGTCGCTGTAAAGCTCGTGCAAAAAGAATGCAGCAGCTGTTTTGTAACGAGAACTAAGCAGAACGTCGGCATAAGTTGCACGAAACCGCAAAGCCTGAAAACGTTTGATATCAGCGCTTGCCCGCATCAAATCCGCATCGGCAATATGCTGCGCGCGAAGCAGCGCCACTGCCTGCAGGGCCTCGTGAATTCGGGTGGCGGTTGGGTCCATACAAACCCGGAGTTTATCTAGGTATGAAGGTCTATAGAAATCGGCCGCCCCCGTGCGAAACTCAATTCATGCAGAGAAGAACCCTCCTCAGGCTGGGCGTTACCGCCAGCGCCGTGCTTCTTGTTGCGGGCGTCACCGCCGCGCTGATTCAGCCGGGCCTGGGGCAAGGCCTCCTCAGCTCATCCGGCCGTACCGTGTTTTCCGCTGTCAGTTCCGCAGTACTCGACAAAACCCTGCCTGCAGAGCCGGTCGCGCGCAAGGCTGCTATTGAAGGCTTGCTTTCACGCATTGATGTGCTGATAAGCGCTTTGCCATCTCACGCACAGGATGAGTTGTCCCAGCTGCTGTCGGTGCTTGCCAGTGCCGGTGGCCGCCGGGCGCTTGCTGGCCTGTCTACGCCCTGGGCTGACGCCAATGTGGTGGATGTACAGGCCGCGCTGCAGGGTATGAGGCTCTCATCGTTTACCTTGCGCCAACAGGCCTATGCCGCGTTGCATGACATCACGGCCGGCGCTTACTTTTCAGAACCCGCCAGTTGGGCGCTGCTCGGCTATCCCGGCCCCACAAAGATATGACGCACGCAAGAACATGAGCCAATTGCAAGACCCGATCCGAGACGGCATCAAGCGCGGCTGGAAAGTTTACGGCGGACAGCTGCCCGTCGCGCCCGACAACATCACCTGCGATGTTGCCATCATCGGCACGGGTGCGGGCGCGGGTGTCACCGCTGAACTCCTGGCAAAGGCAGGCCTGAGGGTCGTCCTGATCGAGGAAGGCCCGCTCAAGAGCAGCAGTGACTTCAACCAGAAAGAGTCGGAAGCCTATCCGTCTCTCTACCAGGAAAGCGCTGCACGCAAGACCGCGGACAAGGCCATCAACATTCTGCAGGGCCGGTGCGTGGGTGGCTCTACCACTGTCAACTGGACCAGTTCCTTCCGCACACCTGCCACGACG
Organism: Pseudomonadota bacterium; assembly: GCA_040385325.1. Lineage (GTDB taxonomy): Bacteria > Pseudomonadota > Gammaproteobacteria > Burkholderiales > Burkholderiaceae_C > Polaromonas. The sequence continues at coordinate 14,248 of JAZKHN010000357.1, read as the reverse complement.
CTGAAGTTCTGGCAGGACAGGTATGGACTCAAGGATTACAGCGTTGAAAGCCTGGCCCCTTATTTCGCGCAGGCCGAGCGTCGCCTGAACATACAGCCCTGGCTGGTGACGCCCAATGAAAATAACGATTTGCTTCGGCGTGGGGCGACAAAGCTGGGCATTGCGTCGTCAGCCATATCCCGCAACGTCAAGGCGTGCTGGAACCTCGGCTCATGCGGCCTGGGGTGCCCGACCAACGCCAAGCAGTCGATGCTGGTGACCACCATTCCGGCTGCACTTGATCAGGGCGCTCAGCTTTTGACCGAAACCAGTGCCCAGCGCTTTGAGCTTTCCAATGGCCGCGTGATTGCGCTGATCTGCAAGCCTCTGACAGCGGGCAAGTCAGGGAGTTCTGCAGCCCAGACGATCAGGATCAGTGCAAAACATTTTGTACTGGCGGGGGGGGCTATCAACTCGCCAGCGGTGTTGCTGCGCTCTGGAGCGCCTGACCCGTATGGCCGCTTGGGCGAGAGGACATTCCTGCACCCCGTGGTGATGTCGTCTGCAATATTCGATCAAAAAGTAGAGGCCTGGAATGGCGCGCCCCAGTCCATCTACACCGACCATTTCCTTGAAACCCAGCCTGTTGACGGGCCCATCGGCTACAAGCTGGAGGCGCCACCGTTGCACCCGGTGATATTTGCTTCCACCGTGCCGGGCATGGGCCAGCGTCAACATGATCTTCTCAAGTCTTTCCCGCACAACCACACGCTGCTGGCGTTGCTGCGCGATGGTTTTCATCATGAAGCACCTGGGGGCAAGGTGAAATTGCGCGGTGATGGATCCGCACTGCTGGACTACCCGTTGACCGATTTCGTGATGGACGGCGGTCGCCGCGCGCTGCTGTCCATGATGGAGATACAGTTTGCCGCTGGTGCCAGGCAGGTGCTGCCCCTGCATGAGATGGCACGCTCCTATACGACGTGGACTGAGGCGCGAGATGCAGTCAACGCGCTGCCCATGAAACCCATGCTGACCAAGGTTGTCAGTGCGCACGTGATGGGCGGTTGTGGCCTGGCGGCCACTGAGCGCCAGGGTGTTGTTCGCCCCGATGGTGTGCACTGGCAGATTGACAATCTCTCCGTGCATGACGGGTCCATCTTCCCGACCAGCATTGGTGCCAACCCCCAGCTTTCCGTTTATGGCGCCGTGAACCGCCTGGCGCAGGGGCTGGTCAAGCGGCTGACGGGCCAGGATGTTACGCTGGCCTGATCTATAGTTTTACGCATTCGTTCGGCGAGGGCGGGTGTTCAGATTTTCATGCTGGCCAATCTACAAAGATTCATCACGCTGTCACTGGCTGCCATTGCGCTGGGCTGGCTGTTTTACTGGCTTGACACGTCGCCGTTCCTGGCTGTGGCGGGTTTTCTGGTCATCGTGCTGGGTTATACGGCTTTTCTGGCGCTTGAGTTCCTGTTGCTTCGTTTCATCAACAAGAGTGATCCTGCCCCCCAGCCGACCTGGGCTCAACTGGCATCTGCGTGGCTGGGCGAAACATTCACGGCGCCGCGTGTGTTCTGCTGGCGCCAGCCTTTTCGCACCTTTGCCGTACCCGACAACCTTGTTGCCTCAAGTTCCATGCGTGGGCAACCGGGCGTGGTTTTCATCCACGGGTTTTTCTGCAACCGGGGGCTGTGGACTCCGTGGTTACAGCGCCTGCAGGCACAGGGCCGCGTGTTTGCCGCAATCAGCCTGGAGCCCATATTCGGATCCATTGACGACTATTCAACGCAGATTGATGCGGCCGTGCGTCAGGTGACAGACGCCACAGGCGTGCCCCCCTTGCTGGTGTGCCACAGCATGGGTGGCCTTGCCGCACGGGCTTGGCTCAAGGCGCACAGCAGTGAGGCGCGGGTGCGCCACGTCGTCACTATAGGTACGCCGCACCGGGGCACCTGGCTGGCCCGCTTTGGCCATGGGCACAACGGGCTGCAGATGCGTTTGCTGTCAGACTGGCTCGGGCAACTTGACGACGGCATGCATCCTGAGCGCCATGCCCGCTTTACCTGCTGGTACTCCAACACCGACAACATCGTCTTCCCAACATCCACCGCGACGCTGCCCGGTGCCGACAACCGGCTGGTACAAGGTGCCGCGCATGTACAGATGGCTTTCCTGCCCGAGGTGATGGATGTAACTCTGGCCTTGCTTGACGTAAGCAACGTTGAGTTTGAGGGCCGGCAATTTGTGTAAGCTTGCGGCTTGTACAGAACATATATTCCACCATGCCGCTGATAGTGCTGATGGAGGACGACGCGGCCACCCGCATGCTGGTGGCCTCGGTCCTCAAGAAAGACGGATATGACGTCCTGTCGTCCGACAACGGCGCTGAAGGCCTGTCGCTGGTGCGCGAGCACAAACCTGACCTGGTGATCAGCGACATCCAGATGCCCGTGATGGACGGTTTTGCGATGCTGCAGGCCCTGCGCGCCGATGCAGCCATCGCAGAGATTCCGGTCATTTTGTTGACCTCCCTGCAGGAACGTGCCCATATGCGCATAGGCATGACCAGCGGCGCGGACGACTACATCACCAAGCCCTTCCGGCCCGGCGAGTTGCGCGAGGCTGCCTCTGCCCAGCTCAACCGGCGCGAGATGCGTGCCGCGGCAACCGCTACTGCTGTGGACTCCGCCGTGACCTCCGCCCTTGAAGAGCAGAAACACCAGCTCTCGCGGCTCTATGAACTCAAGCTGGCTGCAGAACTCAGCGAGAAGTGGCCTTCAGGTGACGGCGACGGTGCAGATGAAAAATTCGACAGCGCCACGCTCCTCTTTGTCGATGTGCTCAACTACGCCGCCCTCGCCGAGACACTGACCACCGAGGAGTTGAGCGACACCGTCAGGCGTTTTTACAACAATGCCGGTGACACCGTTCACCTCTTTGGCGCCAGGCACATGCAGTTTGTCGGTGAGGCATTGCTGGCTGTTTTTGTGGACAGTGCCGATACCCTGTCCGTTAACCATGGCCTGCGTGCTGCACGCGCTGCACTCGGGCTGGTCGATGCAGGCAGGCGGGTACACAAATATCTTGAAGGCAGTTTTTCGCATCGCCATTTGCCGCCGTTTACGGTCAGCGTTGCCCTGCACAGCGGGCCGGTGACGCTGGCCAAACTGCAGGACCCGCTGCATGGTGAGACCAGACTCTTGCCTGTTGGGGACGCCGTGAATTCGACCCTGCTGCTTCAAAAACAGGCAGCCGGTATGGGATGGACCGTGATTGCCAGTGTTCCCATGCTGCGCGGCATCACCGGCGCTGTTCGCACGGGGGGGCGTGCCATGGTGAACCTGCCTGGCCGCAGCATGCCCATGGATGCGGCCGAACTGCTCTCGCTCGCTACCTGACGCCGCTGTAGACCCCGCCATGCTGAACCTGTCGTCCAGTCAAAGCCGCCGGCCTTCGTTTTCACTTCGCAGCATCCTGGTGGTCAGCCTGTTGCTTTTTGCGCTGCTGCCCGCCGTTGTGGTGACCTGGCTGCTGGCGCGTGGCAGCACGCAGGCTGTCGGCGAACTTGCCAACCAGGTGATGGGCAACGTCGCGCTCAGGGTGCAGACGGAGACCGAGAACCACCTGCAGCAGGCCCACGTCATCATGAACGGGCTGTTTCCACCTGTGCTGAACGCGCAGCAGGTCCGCCAGGCCAGAACCTGGCTTGAAAGGCCGGCGCTGTTTGAACCCATGGCTTTTGCCCTGACCCGTCAGGCCCCTGCCGTACCCTTCCTGTACCTGGCCACTGTCAAGGGCAATTTTTTTGGAGTTGAGCAGACTGCGCGTGGTGCTGAGGTCAGTGTGCGTGAGGTCGGCGCCAGCGCAGTCAATCCACGGAAGTTCTTTCTGGCGAGCCAGCCGGGAGACCGGTCCGTGCAACTGCCCGACGAACCCGGCAGCTATGAACCCCGTACGCGCGACTGGTACCAGGGGGCTCTTCGTGCCGGCGGCCGGGTGTTCTCACCAGCCTATATCTCTGCCAAACAAAAGCAGCTGGTGATCACGCTGTCCCAGCCGATTTACGACGATTTTTCAGGAGCCGCCGGCGTATTTGCTACAGACCTGCACCTGCAGCGGCTCGCAGATTTCCTGCGCACGCAGCGCATCAGCTCCCACGGCGCTGCCTATCTGGTGGACGAGCGCGGCCTGCTGGTCGCCACGTCTGCCGGTGATGCGCTGTACAGGGAGCAGGCTGGCAACCTTGAGCGCGTACGGCCCGACGACAGCCGCAATGCTGTCATTCGCACAAGCTACTTGGCACTGCGCGAAGGCCTGCGCAAAAAGTCTTCTGATGCCGTGATGGCTGAAGGTTTTGTAGACCGCTCCATATCGCTTGACCGCCTGCCCATGGATGGTGATGCATTGATCGCAGTGCGCAGACCTTTTGGTGACGAGCTGGGCTTGCGCTGGACACTGGTGGTCGCTGCGCCCGAGAGTGACTTCACGGCCGCCACGCACCGCGCACTTTTGTTTTCGATGGGTGTCATTGCCGCCGTTCTTCTGCTGGGCGGCCTGCTCGCGCTGTTTGTGGCGCAACGCCTGGGGCGCAGGCTGGCAATGCTCGGCAAGGCCGCGCAACGTATAGGCGCCGGTGATGTTCCCGATATCGATCAGACCACCTGGATTGGCGAAGTGCGTGACCTCTCGCATGTGCTGCATGACAGCGCAGAGCAACTGGAAAGCTACCGCCGCGAAGTGCAGGCCAAGACCGAGGCGATTGAAGAGGCCAACCAGCATCTCGAAACCCGCGTTGCCCAGCGCACCGAGCAGCTTGAAGCCTCGCGGGAAGAAGCCCTGCAGGCAGCCAAAGCCAAGGCCGCCTTCCTGGCCACCATGAGCCACGAAATCCGCACGCCGCTCAATGGCGTGCTGGGCATGAGTACGCTGCTGGCCGAGACGCGGCTTGACGAAGAGCAGGCTGATTACCTGCAGACCATACGCCTGTCGAGCGACCAGTTGCTGGGTGTCATTAACGACATCCTTGATTTTTCCAAGATCGAATCCGGCAAGCTGGAGCTTGAATCCGAACCCCTGAGCCCGCGCGGTGCCGTTGAAGAGGCTTGCGACATAGCCGCCTCACGCGCACGCGAAAAAGGCCTGGAGCTCATCATTGATGTGCCCGAGACGGCCATGAACGGCCAGCCAGCCGTGCCCGATGCCGTGCTGGGCGACATCACGCGCCTTCGCCAGGTTCTTATCAACCTGATCAACAACGCCATCAAGTTCACCGAAAAAGGCGAGGTGTCGGTTCATGTGCACCGGCTGGAGCCACAAGCTGGGGGCCGGCCTGGTTACGCATCACTTGAGTTCCGCGTCAATGACACAGGCATCGGCATTCCCGCAGACCGTGTCGGGGCCTTGTTTGAAGCCTTTGTGCAGGTCGATACATCCACCACCCGCAAGTACGGTGGCACGGGCCTCGGCCTGGCCATCTGCAAGCGCCTGGTGGAACTGATGGGCGGGCAGATTGGCGTGGACAGCGTGCAGGGCCAGGGCTCGTCGTTCTGGTTCACGGTTGAAGCGCCGCTGGCGCAACTGCCGGCCATGCTGGGCGCAGTCGATGCCACCATGCTGCAGGGACGCCGCGCGCTGGTGGTGGATGACCATGAAACAAACATTCGTGTTCTCACTCGCCAACTGGAGTTGTGGGGCATGCGCGTGAGCAGTGCCGAGTCCGGCGAAAAGGCCCTGCAGCTGATGGCGATCGCGCAGGGCGAAGGCCGTTTGCCCGATGTGATCATCACTGACATGCACATGCCGGAGATGGATGGCGTCACGCTGGCCGAAACCCTCAAGGCGAAGCCAGCCTGGGCCGACGTTCCCCTGGTGCTGCTGACATCCGGCTTCATGCCACCGGGCCACGAAGCGGCCCAGTTGTTTGCTGCGCGCCTGTTGAAACCGACACGGCAAAAACAGCTCTTTGACACCATGGCCCGCTGCATCGCCACCCAGGGCGGTATCAAGGCCGCAGCAGAGCTGCCTGCGTCTTCAAATGAATCGGCGGCAGTCAAAAGCACTGTGCTCGTGGTCGATGACAACGCCGTCAACCTCAAGGTGGCTTGCGCGATGTTGCAGCGCCTGGGCTACCCCTCGGAGACGGCACTCGATGGCCAGGAGGCGCTTGAGGCTGTCGCCAAAGCGCATGCGGCGGGACGGCAGTTTGGCACGGTGCTCATGGATGTGAACATGCCGCGCATGAACGGCCTGCAGGCCACGCAGGAGATCCAGTCGCTGCTGGGCCAGGCCTCACCTTCAGTCATAGGCCTGACGGCCGGGGCTTCGTCTGAAGACCGTGCCCGCTGTATGGAGGCTGGCATGAATGACTACCTGACCAAGCCGCTCTATGTAGCCTCACTCACGCAGGCGCTGGAGCGCTGGATGGACCAGCCGGGTGTGGGCTCAAAGGTCAGCGCGGTCGAGGCTGCTCCCCTGCCAGAGAGCACCGGCAGCGACCAGGAACCCGCCCTCATGGATTTCGAGCGGCTGGCGCAGTTCAGGGAGTTTGACGACGAAGAACTCAGCATGACACGCGAGGTGATTGCACTGTTCAGGACTGATGCAGTCGCCAAGCTCGATGCCATTGGCGATGCCATCAGGGCTGACGATGCACAGGCACTGTCATGGGCCAGCCATGCCATGGTGGGCGCTGCCGGCAATGTCGGCGCCGTCGCCATGCAGTCCGTGGCCATGGGCCTCGAGGCGCATGCCAAGAACGGCATTGTTCCGGTCAATGCGATGCAGGAACTGGACAGGCTGCGCGCCTACTGGGACAAGACCCGGGCCGTGCTCGACAACTGGCTCTAGTCCGGTTCAGGCGCTTGTGCCTGCAGCGGCGTCTTCGGGTAGGGGCTCATTTGCGGCAAGTTCCTTCATGCCGCGAAGCTTCTGGTACAGCCGTGTGAAGTCAGGCGCCGTCATGTCAAACAGCTGCTGGAAGCTGTCAATCACAAAGTAGGTCTGCTGGTAGCTGTCGATTTTGTAGCGTGTGCGCATGGTGCGCAGCACGTCCAGCATGATGCGTTGCGGCTCAGTGCTTTTGACGGCATAGGCCAGCTCGCCTGCCGAACTTAATATGCCCGCGCCATAAGCCCGGATCTCGCCGTGCTGGCGCATCAGGCCAAATTCAATCGTGTACCAGTAGAGGCGCGACAGCTGCTCGCAGGCGCCCAGCCGGTGCGCCTTCAGCCCGCCTGCGCCATAGGCCTGCATGTGATCCGCAAACACCGGGTCGAACAGCAGCGGCACGTGGCCGAAGAGGTCGTGAAAAATATCCGGCTCAACGATGTAGTCGAACTCTTCCGGCTTGCGAATCCAGTCCGTCACCGGAAACTTGCGGTTGGCCAGCAGGGTGAAGAAGGGCACTTCGGGAATCAGCCCTGGCACTGCCACCACTTCCCAGCCTGTAGCCTTGAACAGCTTGCTGTTGATATCTTCAAAGCGGGGAATGCGCTCGGACACGCCCAAGGAGGGCAGCGCGGCGATGAACTCGTCGCAAGCCAGGCCGGGCAGCAGCGCCGACTGGCGTTTGTACAGGCGGCTATAGGTTTCGTGGTCGGCTGGGGTGTAGGCGGCGTAGTTTTGTGGGCAGGTGTAGTCGGCATTGACCTGACCTTCGCGGTCATAGTCGCCGCGTGGCGGCCGATCACTTGCACCATAGACCACGGGTTGAACGAGGGCTTGTTCGCTCATGCTTTCTCCAGCACGCCGCGGCGCATCTGGTCAAGCTCAATGCTTTCAAACAGGGCCTTGAAGTTGCCCTCGCCAAAGCCGTCATCGCCCTTGCGCTGGATGAACTCGAAGAAGATGGGGCCGAGCTGGTTCTCGCTGAAGATCTGCAGCAGCAGCGCGCCTTTTTTGCCATCAACCAGCACCTTGCGTTTTTGCAGTGCGGCGACGTCCTCGCCATGGCCGGGAATGCGTTTGTCGATCAGCTCGTAGTAGGTGTCTATGGTGTCCAGCAGCTTCACCCCGTTGGCTCGCATCTGGTCTACCGTCTTCAGCAGATCGTTGCTGCCCATGGCGATGTGCTGTATGCCTTCACCGTGGTATTTGTCCAGATACTCCTGGATCTGGCCAGCTTTTTCATTGCCCTCTTCATTGATGGGAATGCGTATCTTGCCGCAGGGGCTGGTCATGGCCTTGCTCTTGACGCCGGTGACCTGGCCTTCAATGTCGAAGTAGCGGATCTCGCGGAAGTTGAACAGCCGCTCATAGAAACCGGCCCACTCGTCCATGCGGCCGCGGTGCACGTTGTGTGTGAGGTGGTCGATGTAGGTCAGGCCGTTGCCGACCGGGTTGAGGGCGTCTGCCGTGACGCCGGGCAGGGGCTTGAAGTCGACATCGTAAAAACCGATGTTGCCGATATCGCCGGGTTGCGCGCCGTTCTTGCCGCGCCACTGGTCGATGAAATAAATGATGGAGTCGCCAATGCCCTTGATGGCCGGGATGTTCAACTCGCCGGGGCCGGCGGTGTCGGCATAGCCCCAGGCGCCCAGCGAGATGGCGCGCTCGTAGGCTGCCTTGGCGTCCTGCACACGAAAAGCGATTGCGCAGACGCTGGGACCGTGCTGGCGCGCAAATCGCTGGGCGAACGAGTCAGGTTCGGCATTGATGATGAAGTTGATGCCGCCCTGGCGGTACAGCGTCACGTCCTTGTGGCGGTGACGCGCGATTGGCGTAAAGCCCATCTGCTTGAAGACCTCGCCCATGGCTTTTGGGTCCGGCGCGGCGTATTCAATAAATTCAAAACCGGCGGTGCCCATGGGGTTGTCCCAAGCCTGGCCGGTTTCAAACGAGAGGGATTCGGGTGCTTTCATCTGCGTCTCCTGAGGTGTTTATAGACTTTAGTTGCGGGTGATGTCAGTTTTTCTGCGTATTCGGGCGGTGAATTGGCCAATACGCAGTAATCCTGCAAAATATGGCGAATGGAAACACTCGACAAGCTTGACAGACAAATTTTGCGCAGTTTGCAAGCTGATGGCCGCGCCACCTATGACCAGCTGGCCGAGCAGGTCAGCCTCTCGCCCAGCGCCGTGCTGCGCCGCGTGAAGCGGCTGGAAGAGAGCGGCGTGATTGACCGTTACGTCGCCCTGGTCAAACCTGAAAAGGTTGGTCTGGGCCTGACCGCCTACCTCAATGTGCGGCTTGAAAAGCACACTGAAAGCCACAAGCGCAACCCCATGGACCTCTTCCGCGCCAGTGTGCAGGCCTGGCCAGAGGTGGTCGAATGCGCAGCCCTGACCGGAGAGATGGACTACTTTTTACGTGTGGTGGTTGAAGACATGGCCCACTACAGCCGTTTCGTGATGGACACCCTGCTCAAGCACCCCAGCGTGCAGGATTGCAAGACCAGTTTTGTGCTGGACCGGGTCAAAGCGACGACTGCTGTGCCTCTTTAGTCATATTTAACGTATACATTAAAATTTTAATGTATACGGCAAAAAAACAACTTTGGCGACGCTCTGGGCGGCCGAAATTGCCCATAACAGCAGAAAAAGCCCGCCAAAAGGCAGTTTTAAGGCATCAAATCGGCCTCCAGGCCAATAGATACGTACGTGGGTAGCTATTAATTTGCTAGCAATTTGGACCTGGTATCAGCTCTTAATCCTGATGGCGGCCGGGCAAAAGGGGATTGTCAGGCGCCACAGCGAAGGCCAAGATGGAAGAGATTTAGGCGGCGCTCCCGGTTTTGATGCCAACTGGTAGCGGCTTTGAGGCGGGAAAAGCATCAATTGCTATATTTTTAATAGCAACAAGATGTTGCCTGAATTGATATAGAGCGGCAATTAAGATTTCCAGGTTTTGGTGAGCCGCTGAGGCACCCAAAAGCCCTCGACTGTAAAAAACTAGGGATAACCCTTATATTCGACGCATGGTCACACCCGGTGCCTTTCTCAAAGCCTCTTTCCACGCCAGCAGGGAGTTTTTCCGCCCGCCTGTGGAGACGCCTGAGCGCGACCGGGTCATTACCCGTCCGCGTACTGGCGATGCCCCGATGATGGTGCCCATTCGCTCCATGGGTCCCAGTCATGGCGAACGCATCGCGGCACACCTGCTGTCGCTTGATGCGCATGACCGCTACCTGCGCTTTGGCTATGCCGCCAATGACGAGCAGGTTCGCCGCTACGTCAGCGGGCTGGATTTTGAGCGCGACGAGATCTTTGGCGTTTACAACCGCCGCCTGGAGCTGATCGCCATGGCGCATCTGGCGTTTTCGACTGACCCTAACCTCAAGAGCTGCGCCGAGTTCGGCGTTTCGGTGCTGGCGCGTGCGCGCGGCCGGGGTTACGGCGCACGCCTGTTTGACCGTGCCGTGATGCATGCCCGCAATGAAGGCGTTGACATGATGTTCATCCACGCCCTGAGCGAGAACACGGCCATGCTCAATATTGCCCGCAAGGCCGGCGCCATCATCGAGCGCGACGGCTCCGAGAGCGAGGCCTACCTCAAGCTCCCGCCTGCCGACATGGACTCGCGCATGACCGAGATGGTCGAAGAGCAGATCGCCCAGACCGACTACCGCCTCAAGGTGCAGGCCAAGCAGTTCTGGGATTTGCTGGCCATGGTGCAAGAGGTGAGAAGCGGCGTGCGGGATTCCCGAGAACGTTCCAGTCCCTGATTTCAGGGACCGGCGCATCGCGCGCCGTTCGCCGTTGCTTCGCAGCTGTCATCTCAAGACACTACACTAGCCTTTCCCTAACTACCGAACACCGCCCGTGTCCGATATTCCCCCCAGTAGGTCTTCAAAGCATGAAGACAAGCGCGGCTTCCTGCAGAAGCTGGCTGAAATGCTCCACCCCGGTCCGGACTCGAAAGACGAGCTGATCGAAACCCTGGTGGAAGCACAGGACAACGAAGTCATAGGTGCCCAGAGCCGCGAGATGCTCGAAGGCGTCATTCGCATGGCGGACATGACGGCCGGCGACGTGATGGTCGCCGCCCCGCGCATGGACCTGATCAACATTGATGCGCCGTTCGACGAGCTTCTGCACCTCGTCATCGACACCGCCCACTCGCGCTTCCCGGTCTATGAAGGCGAAAAGGAAAACATCCTCGGCATCCTGATGGCCAAGGATTTGCTCAAGCTGCAGCGCGCACCCGAACTCAACATCAAGGCCCTGCTGCGCCCGGCCGTGTTTGTGCCCGAAAGCAAGGGCCTCAATGATTTGCTGCGTGAATTCCGTGGCAACCGCAACCACCTCGCCATCGTCATCGACGAGTTCGGCCGCGTGGCTGGTCTCATCACCATTGAAGACGTGCTGGAACAGATCGTCGGCGAAATTGAAGACGAATTCGACATCGCCGAAGACGAGGGCGACATCTTTGGCCTGCCTGACCGCACCTACCGCGTCAGCGGCGACACATCAATAGAGCGTGTCAGCGAGGCCTTCGGCGTCACCTTGATGGAAAGCGACTTCGACACCATAGGTGGCTTGGTCGCGCACGAGATGGGCCATGTGCCCAAGCGCGGCGAGCACTATGCGCTGTCGGGCCTGCAGTTCACCGTGCTCCACACCAAGGGCGGTGCGGTGCGCTGGTTCAAGGTTTCGCCGGTCGCAAGTGCGGCCTGAGCCATCGGGACGGGCGCGGCATTGGCACGTGATGTGATCAACAGCATGGCGGGCCCACTGCCCACCCTGCCGGCCTTGCTTGAGCATGCCTCGCAGCCCGG
>JAZKHN010000357.1:0-2453 GCA_040385325.1 Pseudomonadota bacterium | reverse complement strand
GGCCTGGCGTCGCCGCTGGCGGTGATCGCCATCGTTGGACTTGCCGCTTTTCTGGCGCTTTATTACGCTGTAGTCTGCGGCCTGTTTGTAGCCATTGCGCCTGTTAATCGGGCGCAACGGGCGCTGCTGTTTGCTGCGCTGTGGCTGATGGCGGAGTTGGGCCGGGTCGAGTTTTTTACAGGCTTTCCATGGGGTGAAGGCGGTTACGCGCACCTTGAAGGGCCTTTCGCCAATCTCGCCAAGCTGGTCGGCGTGCATGGCCTGACACTTGGTGCCGCTTTTATTGCCGCTGCCGTTGCGGGGCTGGTGCTCAGGACGCGCTTGGTCAATGCCGGGCTGGTCGTGCTGGGGCTGGCTGTTGCGGCTGGTGCCAGCTTTGCCCTTCGTGTGGACGCAGGCAGCGCCTCACGCTTTACCAATGCTCATCCTGTGGTTGCCGCGGGCAACAAGCCTTTTACCGTCACGCTGCTGCAGGGCAACATCGCGCAGGATGAAAAATTCCAGGGCGGCAAAGGTATTCCTGATGCGCTCAACTGGTACGGCCAGCAGCTCATGGCGGCGACCAGCTCGCTGGTGGTTACGCCTGAGACCGCCATTCCGCTGTTACCCACCCAGCTGCCGCCGGATTACCTCGACACCCTGTTTCGCAGATTCGTCAAGCCGGCAGCAGGGGCGCCTGCAAGCGCTGCCATCATTGGTATTCCGCTCGGCAACAGCCAGGTGGGTTACAGCAATTCGGCCATTGCGCTCAAGCCGCAAACGGCTGAGGGCAATGGCATGGCCGACGATGTTTATCGCTACGACAAGCACCATCTGGTGCCCTTCGGCGAGTTTGTGCACCCGCTGTTCAAGTGGTTTCTGGCCATCGTCAACATCCCGCTGGCCGACTTCAACAGCGGCGCAGTCAGCCAGCCCTCGTTTGACTGGCAGGGCCAGCGGCTGGCGCCCAACATCTGTTACGAAGACCTGTTCGGTGAGGATCTGGCCGCGCGCTTTCGCGACCCTGCCGCCAGCCCGACGATTTTTGTGAACATCAGCAACATTGCCTGGTTTGGCAACACCATTGCGATTGACCAGCACCTCAACATCTCGCGCATGCGCGCGCTTGAGTTTGAGCGCCCCATGCTGCGCGCCACCAACACTGGCGCCACCGCAGTGATTGATTACACAGGGCAGGTTGCCCATCTGCTGGCGCGCCATACCCGTGGCGCACTCGTGGCTGAAGTTGAAGGCCGCAGTGGCATCACGCCGTATGCCTGGTGGGCCTCCCGGCTGGGTCTTTGGCCGTGGTGGGGGCTGATTGCGCTGGTGCTGCTTGCTTCAGTCCTGACCGGGCGCGACCGCCGCAAAGCCTGACCTGGCTGCCATTCCCCGCTTTGCCCCGTAAAATCGAGGGTTTCGCGCTGCGGCGGCTTGTCCCGTCCAGATGTCACCGCAGCCCTCATGCGCGACCAATAAAACCTTATGCTCACTTTCCAGCAAATCATCCTGAAGCTGCAGTCCTACTGGGCTGACCAGGGCTGCGCGCTTTTGCAGCCTTACGACATGGAGGTTGGCGCAGGCACCTCGCACACCGCTACATTTTTGCGCGCGCTCGGCCCGGAGCCCTGGAAGGCTGCATATGTGCAGCCCAGCCGCCGCCCCAAGGATGGCCGCTACGGCGAGAACCCCAACCGCCTGCAGCATTACTACCAGTACCAGGTCGTGCTCAAGCCTGCGCCGTCCAACATTCTTGAGCTTTACCTCGGCTCGCTTGAAGCCCTGGGTTTTGATCTGAAGAAAAACGACATCCGTTTTGTTGAAGACGACTGGGAGAACCCCACGCTGGGCGCCTGGGGCCTCGGCTGGGAAGTCTGGCTCAACGGCATGGAAGTGACCCAGTTCACCTACTTCCAGCAGGTAGGCGGCATTGACTGCAAGCCCATCACCGGCGAGATCACCTATGGGCTTGAGCGCCTGGCCATGTACCTGCAGGGCGTGGACAACGTCTATAACCTGACCTGGACCGAGGGGCTCAGCTACGGCGACGTTTACAAGCAAAACGAGGTCGAGCAGTCGACCTATAACTTCGAGCACAGCGATGCCGACTTCCTGTTCACGGCTTTCACCGCGCATGAAAAACAGGCCAAACACCTGATCGAAGCGCAACTGGCATTGCCGGCGTACGAGCAGGTGCTGAAAGCAGCGCACAGCTTCAATTTGCTGGACGCACGCGGCGCGATTTCTGTAACCGAGCGTGCGGCTTACATCGGCCGTATCCGCAACCTGGCGCGTTCTGTGGCGCAAAGTTATTTTGAAAGCCGCGAGCGCCTCGGTTTCCCGATGGCGCCGCGCGAATGGGTTGAACAGATGACCCCGACGATCAAGAAGGCTGCATAAGAAATGACGATGAAGAACCTTCTGGTTGAACTGTTTGTGGAAGAGCTGCCGCCCAAGGCGCTCAAAAAACTGGG
>JAZKHN010000356.1:0-2225 GCA_040385325.1 Pseudomonadota bacterium | reverse complement strand
GAAGAAACCAAGTGCATGGCCTCGATGATTTACGAGGGCGTGATGACGAAGTTCCCGGCGCTGAAGGTGGTGATGGCGCATGGCGGCGGTTACTTTCCCCACTACCTGGGCCGCGTCGACCGCAACACACTGAACCGGCCTGACACGGTGCGCAACACCGGCGGCATCAAGCCCGGTGATTTTCTGCGCTCGTTTTATTACGAGACAACCGTTTACGACCCGCAGGTGCTGCAGGTGCTCAAAGACCGCATCGGCGTGGACAGGCTGGTGATGGGCAGCGACTACCCGGTGGGCGAAGCCGACCCGGTCGGCTGGCTCAAGAGTTGCGGGCTTGAAGGCGAAGACCTCAAGGCAGTCACCGGCGGTAATGCCGCCCGCCTGCTGGCGTTATAAGCACACCCCTGCTGAGGCTCACTGCGTGTAGCCTCCCCTCCCCTTGCAGGGGACGCCACCTGCGGCCCGGCAAAGCCGGTTCCGCGCTGGCGCTTGCGAAGACGGGTACAGCAACTGATGAATGACAAAAAAAACGGAGACAAACATGACCAGCGACATTCCTACGATTTCCCGCCGTGACTGCGCTGCACTGCTGGCAGTCATGGCCGCAGGTTCGCAGTCCCTCGCGCAGGGCGCGTGGCCGCAACGCCCGGTCAAGTTCATCGTGCCTAATGCGGCTGGCAGCAGTGTGGACACGATAGGCCGCATCGTCGCCAACCAGATGACGCAGCCGCTGGGCCAGGCCATCGTGGTCGACAACAAGGCCGGTGCAGCTGGCGCCATCGGCATCGAGACCGGCAGGACCTCTGCACCCGACGGCTATTCACTGATCGTGGCGTCCAGCAGTTCCATCACCGTCGCGCCGCTGCTGCAGAAAGCAGTGACCTACAAGCCCTTGAGCGACTTTGACTTTATCTCGCTGGTTGCGCTGCTGCCCAATGTGCTGGTCTGCACACCCGCCCTGAATGTGAAGAACACCGCAGAGCTGATCGCCTACGCCAAATCCAGGGGCGGCAAGACCAACATGGCGTCGGCAGGCATTGGCTCGGCCAGCCACCTGGCGGGCCTGGCTTTTCAGAACGCCGCCGGCTTCGAGTCACTGCATGTGCCCTACAAAAGCGGCAGTGCGGGCGTCGCGTCCGTCGTCTCGGGCGAGACCGACTGGGTGCTGACACCCGCGCCCGCCGCTCTGGGCCTGGTGTCGTCCGGCCGGCTGCGCCTGCTGGGCCACAGCATGGCGCAGGACGCGCACCCGATTCCCAACGCACCGTCTTTGGCTGATACCGTGCCCGGCTTCGAGTTCTCGGGCTGGATAGGACTGATGGCTCCTAAAGGCCTTCCGCCACAGGTGGCCGACACCCTGCGCAAGGCGCGGGTGGTAGCGCTGCAGCAAAAGGCGCTGCGCGATTCATTCGAGTCCCACGGCGCCGTGCCCGCCGCTGGCAGCGCGCAGGACTTCCGCAGCTACCTCGGCAAAGACATAGAGCGCACGCGCAAGGCGATTCAGGCTGGCGGGATCCAGCCAGAGTGATTCGGCGTCTGCGTGATCAAATGTAAAGTCGACTTTACATTTTGAGCATTCTGGCCTGTCCAGGCACGGTCCAAAGCCGAAAAAACGCTAAAACCAGGCCTTTTTTGACCCCAAAAACAGCTGCAGGCCAATAAATACGTACGTGGGCAGCTATTAATTAAATAGCAAAAAATACTAACTAGAACTTCCGGCTCAGAAAGCGCGAACCGTCCAGCCCGAAGCGCCAGGGCACATCGGCCGCCTTGGTGATGCCAACGCGCGGCCCGGTCAGCACACGCACAGGCGCGGCGTCCGGCTGGCCCATCAAATTGAAAGGTCGCCTGTCGAGGCGCATGTGGTTAAAGCTGCCGTCAATCGCCAGCGCCTGCCCCACCCGCCCCGGGCCGGCGCACAGCCGGCGGATGTCGGTAAGCCCGCGCCGCTCACGCATGCGCTCCAGCCCGTGCGTGGGCTCCATCGCCCGAATCAGCACCCCGGCACCGTGACCCGGCTCGCGGCAGACGAAGTTCAGGCACCAGTGAATGCCATAGGAGCGGTAGACATACACCCGACCTGGCGGCCCGAACATGGACGCATTGCGTGGCGTCTGCCCGCCGAATGTGTGCGAGGCCGGATCGCTCTGGTCATAGGCCTCGGTCTCGACGATGACCCCTCCCACGCCATCGATCAGCAGCGTCATGCCTATGAGCTGGTGGGCGAC
>JAZKHN010000355.1:0-5679 GCA_040385325.1 Pseudomonadota bacterium | reverse complement strand
GTGCAAATGCGTCTGTACCGCCACCGGCGGGGAAAGGCACCACCACGGTGACCGGTTTGGCCGGCCAGGCAGATTGCGCATGGCTGCCCATTGAAAGTACAGCAAGGCCGGCAGCCCCTGCACGCAGCACATCGCGCCGGTTACCCATCATGTCCATCTTGAAATTCATCTTTGTCTCCTGTCGTTATTAAAAACAAATCGTCTGTCCAGCTACGGACTATTCACACTCTTCAAATGTACAAATCCTCGATGTCCCCGGATACGGGGACTTTCCCCTGAGAAAGCATCAGCCTGTGCTTGTCCAGCCGCTTCAGGTCATAGAGATAATTGACCATCAGGCCATACGACTGTTTCACACCTTTGGCAGACGGGTCGCCCGCCCAGTTCAGGCGCTCGACGCGTGCCCCATTACCAAGGTGGAACCTCGCCACTGCATCAACGGGTTTTCCATCATCCATGGCCTGGCCCAAATAATGCGCAGCACATCGCAGCAGCGTCAGGCGCACAGGCGACTTTTCATGCAAGGACAGCACGTCTTCCGTCGCACCCAGAAAATGCCCGGCTGTTGGCGGTTCAAAGCCCACTGCCCTGCCCAGCGCTGCGATTGATTTTTCATCAAGCTTTTCGAGCATGGCTGATGCGTTTTTGTTGAGCCAGCTGCGAAAGCCCGGGATGGGCGACAGCGTTGCAAAGGTCTTGAGGCGGGGAAATTCTTCCTTGAGCGTTTCAACCACACGCTTGATCAGCGAATCCCCAAAACTCACGCCACGCAGACCGCCCTGCGTATTGCTGATGGAATAAAAAATCGCCGTGGTTGCCTTGCCCAGGTCGGCCGCATCTGCCGATTCATCGAGCAGCGGTGTGATGCAGTCAGATATCTCGTCAACCAGCGCCACCTCCACAAAAATCAGTGGATCATCGGGCAGGCGCGGATGAAAGAAGCCGTAACAACGCCGGTCTGAATCGAGCCGGTTCTTGACGTCTGCCCATCCCTTGATGTCATGCACCGCTTCGTACTTGATGAGCTTTTCAATCAAGGATGCAGGCGAGTCCCAGCTGATGCGGCGCAGGTCGAGAAAACCGACGTCGAACCAGGTCGAGAACATGTATTCCATCTCGACATCCAGCGCTTGCAGACGCCTGTCGGCCTTGAGGTGCGGCAGCATGTCGGCGCGCAGGTCGACCAGAAAGCGTATGCCTTCGGGAAAGGCGCTGAAGCGCTGCAGCAAACGCCGGCGCGGCGACACTGTTGCGCGGCGGTAGCGCACTTCGGCTACCGCTTCATCAGGTGTGCCTACCGCAGCGGCAAATTGCGCCTGTGCCACTTTTGTCTTTTGCGCATCGGCCACGAATTGCTCACTCATCAGCAGCCACATATCGCGCCTCTCGTTAGGCGCCGCTTTTGCGTACCAGCCTGCCACGCCCATGGCACGCCGCCCGCCTTCGACCTCGCTCACACGCGGGTCAACAATGGCCTGCAACTCCTGCAGGGTGCGGCGCAGAACGCGCGGCGACAGGGCTTCTTCTTTTTGCCTCAGGGTGGCCTCAAGGCGTTCGCGCGTGCTGCGGCCAGCGGGCACAGCATCTTGCGTTGCCGTTTTTTTGGCGGCGGGTTCTCCCGCTGCTTTTCCGGGCTTCTTGTCACCCGCCAGAAGAGACACGCTGCGGTTGAGCCAGTCAGCTGCAGTCATGAAGCAATCCTTGAAGGTTTCTGGCTGCGCGCCAGTTCGCGCAGGGCGTCGCGCTGGCGCGTGAGGTGGGTACGCATGGCGGCTTCGGCACCTTCGCTGTCGCGGCTTTTGAGCGCGGCAAACACCGTCATGTGCTCGGACAGGCTTTGCGCCAGACGCCCCTGCGCGCCGAGAGACTGCAGGCGCGACAACTTGAGGATCTTGCGCAGATCGGCAATCGCCTGGGCCAGCCAGCGGTTATTGGCCAGCGTGATGATGGCCTCGTGGATGAGGTAGTTGGTGGCGTAATAGTCGGTGATGCGCCCCGCCTTCGCATGGCCGTTCAGCCGGTCGTGCAGGATGGTGAGTTCAACCAGATCGGCATCGGTCGCGTTGCGCGCGGCTTCGTAGGCACAGCGCCCTTCGAGCAAGGCAATCACGGGAAAGATATCGTCGAGGTCCTGCTCGGTCACCTCGTTGACAAAACAGCCGCGCCGCGGCTCATGGCGCAGCAGGCCCTCGGCCGTCAGCACCTTCAGCGCTTCACGCAGCGGCGTGCGCGAAATCTCCAGCCGTTCGCAAAGCGCCACTTCATCCAGAAAGCTGCCCGGCGCCAGCGTGCCCGCGAAGATCTCCTCACGCAGCGTGGCGGCGACTTCATGGTGCAGTGAGTTCTGGACTAGGCGCATATTGTTTTGCTTTGCTGCTTCAGGACCTGTTGCGGGTTGGTGGTTTCGACCTGGTGTGACCTCAGCTTAACTGCACTAGACGATCATTATTTTAAGTAATTACCCGTAATTATGGGAATTAAAGGCCGAAGTGCAAGTGTTTTTTTCATCCAGTTGTGAGCGGGGTTGCCCATCTGCCACACCTGCCACACCTGCCACACCTGCCACACCTGCCACACATACCGCATCCGCGCAGCGCCCACGCAACATGGGCCCGAGTCTGCGTCAATGACGCAGGGCAAACGGGAGCCGGATCAGAACAGCAGGACGACTGCCCTTGCTTCCATCGCCAGCCCCTGCCCTACGGGGCCAAGCTTTTCGGCAGTCTTGGCCTTGACGTTGACACGGGTCACGTCCATCCCGAGCGCCTCTGCGATCTTCTCGCGCATCGCCGGGATGTGCGGCGCCAGTTTGGGCGCCTGTGCAATCACGGTGCTGTCGATGTTGCCGATGCGCAGGCCGCGCTCTGCGAGAAGGCGCCCGGTTTCCTTGAGCAGCCCTATGGAGTCAGACCCCTTGAAACGTGCATCGGTGTCCGGAAAGTGCGAGCCGATGTCGCCCAGCCCTGCTGCACCCAGCAAGGCATCGATGATGGCGTGCGCCAGCAGGTCAGCGTCAGAATGCCCGAGCAGGCCGGTGGCATGAGGAATCTCCACCCCGCCGATGATGAGCTTGCGGCCCGGCACCAGCGCGTGCGTGTCCCAGCCTTCGCCAATACGGATGTTCGGAAAATCAGGCGTGCTCATGGGTGTTCTTTCAGTTCTTCAGGGCTTGCCTGCCTGCGAGGACGGCCTCTGCCAGTGCAAAGTCTTCGGGGTAAGTGACCTTGAAATTCTGCGCACTGCCCGCGACCAGTTTTGGCGACAGGCCGGCAAGCTCCATGGCACTGGATTCATCGGTCACCGCATCGCCTGCAGACTCCAGCGCGGCGATGAGGGCACCGAGGCGAAACATCTGCGGCGTCTGGGCCAGGAATTTTCCGGACCGGTCTATGGTTGCAGCAACGCGGCCGAAAGCGCCGCTTTTCAGCGTATCGGGCAGTGCCTGTGCCAGCAGACCGCCGACCTCGTCATCGCGACATGCGGCTATCAATGCGCTGATTTGCGCCGGGGTGATGAGGCAGCGCGCCGCATCATGCACCAGCACCCAATCGTCAGGGGCAGCATGGCCCAGCATGGCTTTCAACCCGTTGAGCACTGAGGCCGCCCGGCTCGCGCCGCCATGCTTGAGCAGCACTTCACTGACGTCCCCAAAGTCCGGGCAAGCCACCATGAAGTTCGAGTCATCCGCAGAGATGACGACGTAAATGCCATCAAGCTGCTCGCCCGTCGCACGGAAGGCGTCTATCGTGTGCCCCACCATCGCCTTGCCATGAAGCGGCCTGTATTGTTTGGGCCCGTCTGTGCCAGCGCGGCTGCCGTTCCCGGCACAGGGAATCAGGGCAAAAATCCGGGGTTTATCGGGCGCTGTCGTCATGGTTTCATCATAGATTCTAAAATCATGACTAATCTGCGCGAAATAAGCGCCTCACACCCCACTCATCACCGTTTGGGGTGTTTGTCATTGTTTGTCCGCTTTTATGCACTCTCGCCAAGCATCAACTGATTGACCGCCTTCATGGATCTACCCAAGCTCGTCACCGGAAAACGCCACACCCTGCCCCAGCCAGTCGGCTCGGCGGATGCATTGCTGCTTGCCAACATGGGCCTGCGTGAAAAAGCTGCTGGCAAGCTGACGGCCATCGTCACCTCGGATGCGACCACGGCACAGCGGTTACTCGACGAGCTGAAGTTTTTCGCACCCGACCTGCGCTGCGCGCTTTTCCCCGACTGGGAAACGCTGCCTTATGACACCTTCTCTCCCCACCAGGACCTGATCAGCGAACGGCTGGCCACCTTGTGGCGCATCTCCCAGCGCGACAAGGACACAGGCGCCGATGTGGTCATCGTGCCGGCAACAACCGCGCTCTACCGCCTCGCGCCGCCGAGCTTTCTGGCCGGTTACACCTTCGAGTTCAAGGTCAAGCAAAAGCTGGATGAAGCCCGCCTCAAGGCACAGCTGACGCTGGCGGGTTATAGCCACGTCACGCAGGTCGTCAGCCCCGGCGAATATGCCGTGCGCGGCGGTTTGATTGACCTCTTTCCCATGGGCTCGCTGGTGCCGTTTCGCGTCGATTTGTTCGACGACGAGATCGATAGCATCCGCACCTTCGACCCGGACAGCCAGAGGTCGCTGTACCCTGTGCCAGAAGTACGCCTGCTGCCGGGCCGCGAGTTCCCGATGGACGACGATGCACGCAGCCGATTCAGGAAGCGCTGGCGCGAGCTGCTTGATGGCGACCCGACCAAAAGCCGCATCTACAAGGACATCGGCAACGGCGTGGCGACGGCCGGTATCGAGTACTACCTGCCGCTGTTTTTTGAAGAGACGGCCACAGTCTTTGACTATCTTGGCACCGACGCAACTGTGGTGCTGCACGGCGACCTGGAGCCGGCTTTCCAGCGCTTCTGGCAGGACACCAAGGACCGTTACCGCCTGGTGCGCGATGCGCCTGACCGCCCGGCCCTGCCGCCGGAGGCACTGTTTCTGGATGCCGAGCAGTTCTACGCGCGCGCCAATCACTACGCCCAGTTGGCGCTGCGCTCCACCGTGCAGGACGTGGCAGACAACGCGCAGTTCCAGAAGCTTGAAGAGATGGCCGTGGTGCGTGGTGCCGAAGACCCGCTGGTCAAGCTCAAAGCCCACATCCGCAACACGCCGCACCGGGTGCTCATGCTGGCCGAAAGCGATGGCCGGCGCGAGAGCCTGCTCGACTTTCTGCGCGCCAGCGGCGTCAGCCCGCCGGCGTTTGACTCACTCGAAGATTTCCAGACCAGCACTGAAAAGCTGGGCATCGCCACTGCTGCGGTCGATACGGGCTTCAGCTGGCTCGAAGGCGACATCGACTTCATCACCGAGACCGAACTCTTTGCCGCCGGCACCACGGTGCGCCGCCGCAACAAGAAGCAGGAGCAGGTCAGCGATGTCGAGGCGCTGATCAAGGATCTTTCAGAGCTGAACGTCGGCGACCCCGTTGTGCACAGCGCCCACGGCATAGGCCGCTACAAGGGCCTGATCAACATGGACCACGGCCAGGGGCCGAGCGAATTCCTGCACCTCCAGTACGCCGACGACGCGACGCTGTATGTGCCGGTCAGCCAGTTGCACCAGATCAGCCGCTACACCGGCGTCAGTGCGGACGAAGCCCCCCTGCACCGCCTGGGCAGCGGCCAGTGGGAAAA
>JAZKHN010000354.1:0-13659 GCA_040385325.1 Pseudomonadota bacterium | reverse complement strand
GGCGACCTTCTTGCGGGGCTGCTACTCGACGGATTCAAGTCCCGTTGGCCATCAATGCGTTCTGCCGGTATTGGCGGCCCGCACATGGGCAGGCGTGACTTTGATGCCTGGTGGCCAAGCGAAAAGCTGGCTGTGCGCGGCTATGTCGAAGTCCTGCGGCACTACCGGGAAATCGTGGGTATACGCGAGCAACTGAAGCAGCGCTTGTTGCAAAATCCGCCGGACATTTTTATCGGTGTCGATGCGCCCGACTTCAATCTCGATCTTGAGGCAGACCTGAAAAGCGAGGGCATCAAGACCGTGCACTTTGTAAGTCCCTCGGTCTGGGCATGGCGTGCTGAACGCATCGAGAGAATCAGGCGCAGCGTGGATCATGTGCTGTGCATCTTTCCGTTTGAACCTGCTTTGCTGGCCTCGCATGGGATTTCTGCGACCTATGTGGGCCATCCTCTGGCGGGGGTGATTCCGATGCAACCGGATCGGGCGCGAGCACGTGAGGCGCTGGGTTTGCTGGACGAGGACACGGTTGTCGCCATCCTGCCCGGGAGCAGAAAGTCTGAGATCCAGTACCTCGCAGCCAGGTTCTTTCGGGCCGCCGCGCTGTTACGGAGGGCACGTCCTGCGGTCAAATTTGTGGTGCCTGCAGTGCCCCTGCTCAAAAGCATGATCGAGCAAATCGCATTTGAAAGTGGCATGGGATCACATTTGCAGATTGTTGAAGGAAGGTCCCATGACGTGCTGGCTGCGTGTGATGTCACGCTGATTGCCAGCGGCACCGCCACGCTCGAAGCAGCACTTTTCAAGCGGCCCATGGTGATCGCCTACAACATGAACTGGCTGTCATGGCAAATCATGCGGCGAAAAAAGCTCCAGCCATGGGTGGGTTTGCCCAATATTCTTTGCCAGGATTTTGTAGTACCCGAGTTCTTGCAGGATGCAGCCACGCCAGAGGCGCTGTCTGCTGCTGTCCTGTATTGGCTGGATACCCAATCATCGGCACCTGACAAAATAGCGGCTGTAGAACAAAGATTTACTGCGCTGCACGCCGGGTTGCATCGCGATACGTCAAAATTGGCAACCGATGCGATCCAGAAAATTCTTGAAGGCTGAGCAGGCAGCGTTTTCCTGGGATATTCCCGGGTTGATGGCCGGTGTGGATGAGGCCGGCCGTGGCCCGCTGATGGGGCCGGTTGTGGCTGCCGCCGTCATCCTGGATGAGTTGAACCCAATCAAGGGACTGGCGGATTCAAAAAAGCTGACAGCCCTGAAACGGGAAAAGCTCTACGACGAAATACGCGCCAAGGCGCTGTGTCATTCGATTGCGCTGGCTACCGCTGAAGAAATCGATCACCTCAACATCCTGCAGGCGACGATGCTGGCGATGAAGCGTGCTGTCGAGGGCTTGCGCCTCAAGCCCAACAAGGTATTGGTTGATGGCAACCGGCTGCCGACAATTGTCATTCTTTCTGAGGCGATTGTGGGGGGCGATGCGCTGGTGCCGTCAATCTCCGCAGCCTCCATACTGGCCAAGGTTTACCGTGACCGCTGGTGCGCCGAATTCCACCTTCAATACCCGCAATATGGCTTTGCAGACCACAAGGGCTACGGAACGGCAGAGCACCTCGCGGCCCTGAGGGAGCATGGTGCATGCCCGCAGCACCGCCGCTCGTTTGGGCCGGTTGCCGAGGTATTGAGGTGACGGGCTACGGTGCCGTGCCGACGTTGCGCGTCACTTCCCGCGACAACCCGCTGATCAAGGAAATTCGCAAGCTCTCGGGCGACAGCACGGCCTACCGCAAGCACGGCCGCATCTGGCTTGAGGGTGATCACCTTTGCCGGGCTGCTCTGGCACGCGGCATGTCGCCTGCAGTGGCTGTTTTTTCAGAGTCATTCTGGCCTTTGGCATCTGCTGAACTGACGCGGTCAGCTGCCAAAAACATCGTCATTCCTGATGCATTGCTGCCGGAGATCAGCGGCCTGGAGTCGCCGGCCGCCATGGGATTTGTGCTTGATTTGCCGGCGGAATTGCCATTGGAGCCCAGTATGGCTTCTGTCATTCTTGACCGGGTGCAGGATGCCGGTAATGTGGGGTCCATACTGCGCAGCGCGGCAGCCTTTGGCTTTGGGCAGGTCATTGCCATCAAGGGCACGGCGGCCCTGTGGTCCCCCAAGGTACTGCGTGCCGGCATGGGCGCGCATTTTGCACTGCGGCTTGTCGAAAGCGTGGAGATCGAGGCTTTGAGCAGCCTTGCGGTACCCATTGTGGTCACAAGTTCCCACCAGGGCGCGTTTCTCCATCGGCAGAAGCTTCCCATGCCGTGTGCCTGGGCCATGGGTCATGAAGGGCAGGGCGTCAGCGATGCGTTGATGGCGCGTTCGGCATTCAGGGTGCGCATTGATCAGCCGGGGGGCGAAGAGTCACTTAATGTGGCGGCTGCAGCGGCAATTTGCCTTTATGCCAGTGCAACGGCATGACTTCTGATGCGAGCCAGCCCGGCTGAACGCCGGGCGACCTGTAGCCGAGGCTATAATAAAAGGCTTTTCAAAACACAGCTTCGCCCGAGCGCATACAAAGCAAACACCCTTACAAAAGCAGCCTGAAGACTCTCGTTCGAGAAGTTTCTTGTGCACGCTTGGGCGGACCGTAACCAACCCGGAGAACCCAGTGCTTTTGTCTCTACAGGGGAGCCACACTCAACCCCCGCACGCCATACTGGCGCTCGCAGACGGCACGGTCTTTATCGGCAATTCGATTGGAGCCGCTGGCTCCACCGTCGGCGAGGTGGTGTTCAACACTGCCATGACCGGTTATCAGGAAATCCTCACGGATCCGAGTTACTGCCAGCAGATCGTCACCCTCACATACCCTCACATTGGCAACTATGGCATCAACGCCGAAGACGTTGAAGCTGACAAAGTTTTTGCAGCTGGCCTGATCATCAAGGACCTGCCTCTACTGGCATCCAATTTCAGGTCGACCATGACCTTGTCCGAATACCTGGTCAAGGAAAACACGGTAGCGATTGCCGGTATAGATACCCGCCAGCTCACCCGCCTCTTGCGTACCAAGGGTGCCCAGAATGGCTGCATTCTGGCTCTGGCGCAGGGTGAGGCCATGAGCCAGTCGGCTATTGATAAAGCTGTGGCCGCCGCCCGCGGCGCGCCCAGCATGGCCGGTCTTGATCTGGCCAAAGTTGTGTCTGTCAAACAGACCTATGAGTGGACCCAGACCGAATGGAAACTGGGCTCAGGTTACGGCGTGCAGATCACGCCGAAATTTCACGTCGTCGCGTTCGACTTCGGCGTCAAGAAAAATATCCTGCGCATGATGGCTGAACGCGGTGCGCGCATCACGGTCGTACCGGCGCAGACGCCTGCGGCCGATGTGCTCAAGCTCAAGCCGGATGGCATCTTCCTGGCCAACGGGCCCGGGGATCCCGAGCCTTGCGACTATGCGATTGCCGCCGTACGTGAACTGATTGAAACAGGCATCCCGACCTTCGGCATTTGCCTGGGTCACCAGATCATGGCTCTGGCAAGCGGGGCCAAAACCTTCAAGATGAAGTTTGGCCACCACGGTGCCAACCACCCGGTCAAGGACCTGGACAACGGCCGCGTCAGCATCACCAGCCAGAACCACGGTTTTGCAGTCGATGAAAAAAGCCTGCCCGCCAACCTGCGGCCGACGCACATCAGTCTGTTCGACGGCACGCTGCAGGGCCTGGCGCGTACTGACAAGCCGGCATTCTGCTTCCAGGGTCACCCTGAAGCATCGCCCGGTCCACACGACATTTCGTATTTGTTTGACCGTTTCACCGCGCTGATGGAACAGGCTGGGGAGAAGAAGAATGCCTAAGCGCACAGACATCAAATCGGTTCTCATCATCGGTGCCGGCCCCATCATCATTGGCCAGGCCTGCGAGTTCGACTACTCCGGCGTGCAGGCATGCAAGGCTCTGCGCGAAGAGGGCTACAAGGTCATCCTGATCAACAGCAACCCTGCAACCATCATGACGGACCCGGCAACGGCCGACGTGACTTACATCGAGCCCATCACCTGGCAGACGGTTGAAAAGATCATCGCGAAAGAGAAGCCCGATGCCATCCTGCCGACCATGGGTGGCCAGACCGCGCTCAACTGCGCCCTGGACCTCTGGCACAACGGCGTTCTCGACAAATACAAGGTCGAACTGATTGGCGCGAAGCCGGAAGCGATTGACAAAGCCGAAGACCGCCTGAAGTTCAAGGATGCCATGACCAAGATCGGTCTGGGTTCGGCTCGCTCCGGCATCGCCCACAGCATGGACGAAGCCTGGACTGTGCAGAAGACATTGGGTTTCCCGACCGTCATTCGCCCCAGCTTCACGCTGGGCGGCACCGGCGGTGGGATTGCCTACAACTCGGAAGAATTCGAAGTCATCTGCAAGCGCGGACTGGAAGCATCACCCACCAACGAGCTGTTGATTGAAGAGTCGCTGCTGGGGTGGAAAGAGTATGAGATGGAAGTCGTGCGTGATACCGCCGACAACTGCATCATCGTCTGCTCGATCGAAAACCTGGACCCCATGGGGGTGCACACCGGCGACTCCATCACCGTCGCCCCGGCGCAGACCCTCACAGACAAGGAATACCAGATCCTGCGTAATGCATCGCTCGCCGTGCTGCGCGAAATCGGCGTGGACACCGGTGGCTCCAACGTGCAGTTCTCCATCAACCCGGTCGACGGCCGCATGGTGGTGATCGAAATGAACCCGCGCGTGTCTCGTTCTTCCGCGCTGGCCTCCAAAGCCACGGGTTTCCCGATAGCCAAGGTTGCTGCCAAGCTCGCCATCGGTTATACGCTCGACGAGTTGCGCAATGAAATCACTGGCGGTGCTACGCCAGCCAGTTTCGAGCCCAGCATCGATTACGTCGTCACCAAGATTCCGCGCTTTGCATTCGAGAAATTCCCGACCGCCGATTCACGCCTGACGACGCAGATGAAGTCGGTGGGTGAAGTGATGGCCATGGGCCGTACCTTCCAGGAGTCTTTCCAGAAAGCCTTGCGCGGACTTGAGGTCGGTGTCGACGGCATGAACGAGAAAACGCAGGACCGCGAGGTTCTGGAGAAAGAACTCGGCGCCCCGGGCCCTGACCGTATCTGGTACGTAGGCGATGCGTTTGCCATGGGCATGAGCGTTGACGAAGTTTTCGCGCTCACGAAGATAGACCCGTGGTTTCTTGTCCAGATCGAGCAGATCGTGAAGATCGAGCTTGAGCTTGAAACAACAACGCTCGACAAGATCGATGCCGTCACCTTGCGCGCGCTCAAGCAGAAGGGTTTCTCTGACCGTCGCCTGGCGAAGCAGCTCAAGACCACAGACACCGCCATTCGTGAAAAGCGCCGCGCGCTAGGCGTGCGCCCTGTCTACAAGCGCGTCGACACCTGCGCGGCCGAGTTTGAGACCAACACCGCCTACATGTATTCGACCTACGAAGCCGAAGGTAGCGAATGCGAGGCCGCACCCACCGACAAAAAGAAAATCATGGTGCTGGGCGGCGGGCCCAACCGCATTGGCCAGGGCATCGAGTTTGACTATTGCTGCGTGCATGCCGCGCTGGCCATGCGTGAAGATGGTTACGAGACCATCAT
The DNA here is from genome assembly GCA_040385325.1 of Pseudomonadota bacterium. Classification (GTDB taxonomy): domain Bacteria; phylum Pseudomonadota; class Gammaproteobacteria; order Burkholderiales; family Burkholderiaceae_C; genus Polaromonas. The sequence continues at coordinate 8,027 of JAZKHN010000354.1, read as the reverse complement.
GGTTAACTGCAACCCGGAGACCGTATCAACCGACTACGACACCTCTGACCGCCTGTATTTCGAGCCGCTGACGCTGGAAGACGTGCTTGAAATCGTCGACAAGGAAAAGCCGTTCGGCGTGATCGTGCAATACGGCGGGCAGACGCCCCTGAAGCTCGCGCTTGATCTCGAGAAAAACGGCGTGCCCATCATTGGCACCTCGCCGGACATGATTGACGCGGCAGAAGACCGCGAGCGTTTCCAGAAGCTTCTTCATGCGCTCGAACTCCGCCAGCCGCCCAATGCCACTGCGCGCACCGAACCTGAGGCGCTTGAAAAGGCTGCCGCGCTCGGTTATCCGCTGGTTGTGCGTCCCAGCTATGTGCTGGGCGGCCGCGCGATGGAAATCGTGCACGAGCAGCGCGATCTGGAGCGCTACATGCGTGAAGCGGTCAAGGTCAGCCACGACTCTCCTGTGCTGCTCGACCGATTCCTGAACGATGCGATCGAATGCGACGTTGATTGCATTCGCGATGCTGCAGGTGCCACTTTTATTGGCGGCGTGATGGAGCACATCGAACAGGCCGGCGTGCACAGCGGTGATTCGGCATGCTCCCTCCCGCCGTATTCGCTGAGCGCAGAAACCGTCACCGAAATCAAGCGCCAGACCGCTGCGATGGCGAAAGCACTCAATGTCGTCGGCCTGATGAATGTGCAATTCGCCATCCAGAACATCGATGGCAAGGACGTCATCTACGTGCTGGAAGTCAATCCGCGTGCGTCGCGCACGGTGCCGTTCGTCAGCAAGGCCACCGGCATTCAGCTCGCCAAGGTTGCAGCCCGCTGCATGGTCGGGCAGACGCTCGCGTCGCAGGGCATAGCGAAGGAAGTGACACCGCCTTATTTCAGCGTCAAGGAAGCCGTCTTCCCGTTTGTGAAATTCCCTGGCGTCGACACCATTCTCGGCCCCGAGATGAAGTCAACCGGTGAAGTCATGGGTGTGGGCAAGACATTTGGCGAAGCATTTGTCAAATCCCAGCTCGGTGCAGGTACCAAGTTGCCGACATCGGGCAAGGTGTTCCTCACCGTCAAGAACAATGACAAGCCCCGTGCTGTTGAAGTGGCGCGGGCGCTGGTCGCGTTGAAGTTCGACCTGGTGGCCACCAAGGGAACGGCAACCGCCATTCAGGCTGCAGGCATTGCCTGTACCGTCGTGAACAAGGTCACTGAAGGCCGTCCGCATGTGGTGGACATGATCAAGAACGACGAAATCGCCCTGGTCATCAATACCGTGGAAGAGCGTCGCAATGCGATTGCCGACTCCAGGCAGATCCGCACTTCATCGCTGCTGGCGCGGGTGACCACCTTTACCACCATCGCTGGAGCCGAGGCTGCTGTTGAAGGCATGAAATACCTCGACAACCTGAGTGTCATCTCGGTTCAGGAGATGCATGCCCAGTTGGTGTGACGCCCTTGTGACGTGAGTCATTTGGATTAAACTTGAGGCAGATTAGAAACGCCGCCGCCAGGTGACTGGTGGCGGTTTCGCTTTTTCAGGAGCAGAAAACATGGCAACCATACCCATCACCAAACGCGGCGCTGAAAAGCTCAAGGCCGAGTTGCACCAGCTCAAGACGGTAGAGCGTCCCACTGTCATCAACCTGATTTCCGAGGCGCGCGCCCAGGGAGACCTGAGCGAGAACGCCGAATACGACGCCGCCAAGGACAAGCAGGGTTTTGTCGAAGGACGCATCCAGGAAATCGAAGGCAAGCTGTCTGCCGCGCAGATCATCGACCCGTCAGAGCTTGACGCTGGCGGCAAGGTTGTCTTTGGCTCGACCATCGAGCTTGAGGACGAGGACACCGGCGACAAGGTGACCTACCAGATCGTGGGTGAAGACGAGGCTGACATCAAGTTCGGCCGCGTCAACATCAGCTCACCGATTGCACGTGCATTGATTGGCAAGGACGAGGGCGATACCGCCGAGGTCCAAGCCCCGGGCGGCATCAAGCGCTATGAAATCATCGCAGTCATGTATATCTGAGGTTTCTGCGCTTGAAATTTCGCCTTGGCCTTTTCGCCGCCGCCCTCTGGTGGGGCAGCCTGACCACCATTGGCTTTCTCGTTGTGCCCATGCTGTTCGCGAATCTTGGCACGCCAGCCATGGCAGGCGCCATGGCTGCCAAACTTTTTAGCGCCCAAACCTGGGTCAGCATCGCTTGCGGCTTTTTGCTGCTGCTGGCGCTGAACAAGAAAGACCCGGATACCGGCGCCCTGCCTGTGCCCGCAGTCATGAAGTTCATCGTTGCCGGTCTCTTGCTGGCAGCGCTGGTGGAATTCGGCGTGTCCCCGCGCATCGTCAGTGCCCGTGCTGACGGGGGCAATCTGAAGCTCTGGCATGGGCTGGGCACTGGTATGTATGTGCTGCAGTGGTTGTGCGCAGGCGCCACGCTCTGGCTGCTGGCGCGCCCCGTGACGCCGCCGGTGGATTCCAGCCAATCCTGACGCCCTTGGCGAGCAGCCATACAGGTCGGTGGCCGTCATTTTTGCTATCTAATTAATAGCTGCCCACGCTTATATTTAAAGGGCTGCAGCCCGATTTGATGCCAAAAAACAGCTTTTTGGGGCTGTTTTTTGGCTTTTGGGTGCCGCCGAAAACGCTAAAAAGCCAAAATGTTAATATGGAACTTAACTTTTGACGATTTTTTTAACGTGTACGTTAAAAACGGCCCCTCAGGGCTTTTGTAGCCGATTCCCTGCAGTTTTTCCGACTTAAGCAGACGCTTCGCGTTCCGCCGCTTCCAGCGTGTTCACCAGGAGCATGGTGATGGTCATGGGGCCCACACCGCCGGGCACCGGCGTGATGTAGCCGGCAACCTGTTTCACGCCCTCAAAGTCCACATCTCCGCAGAGTTTGCCTTCGTCGTTGCGGTTCATGCCCACGTCGATCACCACTGCACCGGGCTTGACCATGTCGGCGGTCAGCACGTTGCGTTTGCCGACCGCAGCCACGATGACGTCGGCCTGAAGGGTCATGGCTTTCAGGTCTTTGGTGGCGCTGTGGCAAATCGTCACGGTCGCGCTTTTCTGAAGCAGCATTAGCGCCATGGGTTTGCCGACGATGTTGCTGCGGCCGATGACCACCGCGTGCTTGCCTTTCAGGTCGTAGCCGATGCTTTCCAGCATCTTCATGCAGCCGTAGGGCGTGCAGGGCCAGAAACCGGGCTGGCCGACCATGAGGGCGCCCGCGCTGGCGACGTGAAAGCCGTCGACATCCTTCGCGGGTGAAATCGATTCGATGACCTTTTGCGCATCGATATGTGCGGGCAGGGGCAGCTGTACCAGGATGCCGTGGATGGCCGGGTCATTGTTCAGCGCTTCAACACGTGCCAGCAGTTCTGCTTCGCTGAGGGTGGCGGGGTACTGCTCGAGTACGGAGTGCAGGCCGTTGTCCTGGCAGGCCTTGACCTTGTTGCGCACATACACCTGGCTGGCGGGGTTTTCGCCGACCAGCACCACGGCAAGGCCAGGTGTGATTCCTTTGGCGAGCAGGGCTGCGGCGCGTTGCGCTACATCGGTACGCAGTTGTTTTGAAAGGGCGTTGCCGTCGATGAGTTGGGCTGTCATGTGGATATCAGTTCCTGAAATGAAAACGCCCGCAGCGGCTGGGGCTACGGGCGCGTGGCGCTTAAAAACGGGCTGGCCGTGTATCAGGCCTTGGGCGCGTTGCTCCCCAGTGCGATCTTGAGCAGGTCGGCGACCGTGTTGGCGTTGAGCTTTTCCATGATGTTGGCGCGGTGCGCCTCGACCGTCTTGATACTGATGCCGAGGTCGTCGGCAATCTGTTTGTTCAGGCGTCCGGCGACGATGCGTTCCAGCACCTGCGTCTCGCGCGATGTCAGCTTGGCCAGCAGGGCGTCACGGCTGGCGGATTGCTGGAAGTCACTGAAGGCTTCCTTGGCCTGCTCAAGCATGCGCTCGACCAGGTTGACCAGCGCCTCTTCCTGGAAGGGCTTCTGGATAAAGTCCATCGCGCCTTTTTTCATGGTGTTCACAGCCATGGGCACGTCGCCGTGGCCGGTGATGAACACGATGGGCAACGGGGACTTGCGTTCAACCAGCCTGTCCTGCAGTTCCAGCCCGGTCATGCCGCCCATGCGGATGTCCACAATCAGGCAGGCCACTTCGCGCGGGTCGTAGCGGGACAGGAAAGTTTCTGCCGAGTCATAGCAGCGGACCCGGTAGTCCTTGCCTTCAAGCAGCCACTGCAGGGAGTCGCGAACGCCCTCGTCATCATCAACGACGTAGACGGTGCCTTTTTTGGGAATCAAGCTCATGCCAAACTTTCTTTCGTGAACTTTCTTGCAGGACCTGTGCAGTGCCGCCCGTTCCGTTTCCGGTCAGGTAATTGCTACGTTATCGGTAGCAGGAGGCAGCGGTGAAAGCAGGGGTGTGACGGGAATCCAGAAGGTAAACCGGCACCCCACAACTTCCTCGCCATTGTAGAGGTTCTCGGCCTCCATCCGGCCCTGGTGGGACTCCACAATACTTCGGCACAACTTCAGGCCTATGCCCATGCCTTCTGCCTTGGTTGAATAGAAGGCCTCATACAGCCGGCCCATAACTTCAGGCGACAGGCCCCGGCCTGAATCCAGCACCGAAAACTCGACCACGGCCTGGTCCTCTATGTGTTTGGGCACGACGCGCAACTCGACGCTGCGCCGGGCCGGTGGCAGGTGGGCATGCTCGATGGACTCCGCCGCATTTTTCATCAGGTTGATCAGCACCTGCTCGATCAGGATGGGGTCCACCATGACCTCGGGCAGTCGCGCAGCAATGTAGTGCGACAGCCGCACGTTGTGGCGGCGCAGCTCGATGTCGGCCAGTTCCATGGCGTTGTTGACCATGGTGCCCACGTCGGACAGTGTGCGGTTGGGCTCGCTGCGTTTCACAAACGCACGTATGCGCTGGATGATCTGGCCGGCACGGTGCGCCTGTTTGGCCGTTTTCTCGAGCGCGCCCAGAAGGTCTTCATTGCTGATCTGCTGGCTCTTGATGCGCGACACCATGCCGTTGCAGTAGTTGTTGATGGCCGTGAGCGGCTGGTTCAGCTCATGCGCCACGCTGGATGCCATTTCACCCATGGTGATGAGCCGGCTGGCGTTCTGGGCACGCTCATTCTGCAGGGCGGCCTGTTCCTCGGCATGGCGGCGGGGGGTGATGTCCGTGGCGATCACCATCTGCGCCAGCCGGCCGTCCACCCAGGTCAGGTAGCGCGACCGCACTTCCAGCCATTTGCCGAGCTCGGGTACAAATATTTCGGCGTTTTCTGTCTGTGCGTCCGTCAGCGTATCGGTGGGGAAGCCCGCCAGGCCATCAACAGCATCCATCGCATCGTCAGTGGGGGCGGTGGCGGGTACACCGGCCTGGGCGATCAGGTCCATGTGGCCAGACACCTCGCCGCCAAACCAGGAGCGGTACAGCTTGTTGGCAAACAGCAGTTCTTCGCTGCCCAAAGGCGCTACTGAGACAGCAGCGTCCAGCCCTTCCAGCACGGTGGTGAAGCGTTCATAAGAGGCCGTCAGTTCATCACGAATGCGGCGCGGCTCGGTGATGTCGGTCATCGACGTCATCCAGCCGGTTTGCTGGCCGCGCGGGTCAATCAGCGGTGAGACATAAAGACGCGCATCAAAGATCTGGCCATTCTTGCGTTTGACCTTGACCTCAAAACCCGAAGGCGGCGTGCGGCCGTTCAGTTCATCATTGAGGCGCGCCATCAGCGTGTCGATCTCCGCTTCGGGCCAGTGCGGGAAGGGCGGCGTGCAGCCGACCAGCTCTGCTTCGGTCAGACCTGTCATCTGGCAAAAGGCCGGGTTGACGTAGGTAATGCGCCCCTGCAAATCAAGCACACGCATGCCGGTCAGCATGGAGTTTTCCATGGCCCGACGGAAGTTGGTTTCGGTGATCAGCGCCTGCTGTGCCTGCACGCGCCTGCGTGTGTGACGCCAGGTGCCCAGCAGCATCCAGACCGTGATGGCGCTCAGCGCACTTACCAGCCAGAAGAAGCCGCTGCCGACCACGCCCAGAGAGGTTCTGTAGCCCTGCGCCCTGATGAGCAGCCCGTTGCCAACAGGTGATACGGGTATCTCGTGTTCAGCAGCGTCGTCCGACCAGGGAAGCAATCTCGCGGCGGGGTTGCGCGGCGGCGGCATGTTGCCCGCCAGTACCCGGTTTTTGTCGTCCACCAGCATGACAGCGTATTTGGCGGTGACCTCCGTCGGCACGCCGAAGCGCAACAGGCCGTCAATGGCGTACTCGCCCATGATCACGCCGCCGAACTTGCCCTGGTCGTCCAGCGGTACCAGCATCTGGAGGGTGGACGCGTTGTAGTAGCCGCTTTCCGTCGGGTTGAGAGGGCGGGAATACACGGGCTGGCGCAAATCCCTGGCCAGGCCGTAGGTGCCATCGGTTTCACCAGAACGAAGCTGGTCGCCGGTAGCCCTGACCTGCGTGGTGTTGGCGCTTGCAGATACATAGGTGGCTTTGACCTTGCGCCTGGCATCAACCCATGTGACCGCCAGCAGTTCCGGGTACTGGTTGACCAGCGACTCGGCCTGCAGGATGAACTCTTCCCTGTCGATTTCCTTGTTTGATATGTCACGGCCTATGCGCATCAACTGCTCCTGCCGCTCCAGCAGGCGCAGGCGCAGGCGTTGCTGCGCGTATTCCACATCGCGCCTGACGGCCTGGCGTTCGCGGTCTATTTCCTCAATGCGCAGGTAGCCGAAAGCAGCGATGACAGCTGCAAGAAAAAGAATGACCGCCAGAAGGGGGCCCAGTGTGATGAATCTGTCCTGCCTGGAAGGCGACTGCTTGCGCCACCAATGGCTCCACCATGCTGGTGATGCGGCGGGCGGAAGCAGCGTAGTTGGCGGCGATGGGGGAAGGGGTGTGGACACGCTCCGCAGTTTAAGTGAGATGTCTGCTGCAGGGAGGTGTATCCCCTCTGGCATCCATCATGTCGGGAAAGTGCTGCATCCATAAATTTCTTAATATGAAATCAATAAGCACTATTTGAAATTTGCTAAATATTGTGGGAAACTAGGGACTTGAATCTAAATTGAGTTAAAACTTGGTTGGAGACAAGCTTTGCGCCCGGCCGCTACCCGTGCCGGGTTAAACCCCAGAGTTATCAAGCAGGAGACAAAAATGGCCGCCAACCCCAGCAATGCAGGTGAGAACCTGCACGCCGCCGCAAATGACGCGCTCGACAAGGACACCCAGGAAACCCGCGAATGGATGGATGCCCTGTCCGCCGTGATCGAGAGTGAAGGCCCCGAGCGCGCCCATTTCCTGCTCGAACAACTTCTTGAGCATGCCCGCCAGAAAAGCATAGACATGCCTTTCTCGGCCAACACCGGTTACGTCAACACGATTGAGACCGACCAGGAAGTACGCGCACCCGGCAACCTCGAAATTGAAGAGCGCCTGCGCGCCTACATGCGCTGGAACGCGATGGCCATGGTGGTCAAGGCCAACCGCCTGCACCCGGCTGACGGTGGCGACCTGGGTGGCCACATCGGCTCTTTTGCCTCGCTGGCCAGCCTGTTCGGTGCCGGCTTCAACCATTTCTGGCACGCCGAAAGTGAAAATCACGGCGGCGACTGCCTGTATATCCAGGGTCACGTCTCGCCAGGCGTTTATGCACGTGCATACCTTGAAGGCCGCCTGAGCGAAGAGCAGTTGCTCAACTTCCGCCAGGAAGTCGACGGCAAGGGCCTGTCGAGCTACCCGCACCCCAAACTCATGCCCGAGTTCTGGCAGTTCCCCACGGTGTCAATGGGCCTCGGCCCGCTGATGGCGATTTACCAGGCACGCTTCCTGAAGTACCTGCACGCACGCGGCATTGCCAATACTGAAAACCGCAAGGTCTGGGTGTTCTGCGGCGATGGCGAGATGGACGAAGTCGAGTCGATGGGCGCGATTGGCCTTGCCGCGCGCGAGAAGCTCGACAACCTCGTGTTTGTCATCAACTGCAACCTGCAGC
>JAZKHN010000353.1:0-1520 GCA_040385325.1 Pseudomonadota bacterium | reverse complement strand
TGTGCTACGGGCCTTGCTGGTAAACGCGGCTGCAGTGTGAAACAAGTATCCACTGCCGCGCACCGAAAAGTTTGCTTTGTTTGCTACTGGTTTCGGTTATTTCAGAAAAATCCATCTGCATAAAAATTAAAGACAGTTAAATTTTCCTCATCCAAGCTTCTCTACAGGAAATTCCTGGAATCCGATCAGGAATACGTGATCCACTCTGCATGCTCGGGCGCATCGAGGTGCGGCAGCGTGTTGTAGGTCACCAGCATGTGGCGTTTTGGCGTGAAGGCGAACTCGGTGACCGAGGCGTTCCGAATGCGCAGGTTGAGCTCAATCGTCGTTTCAGGGCTGGTGCCCAGCACATGGCCGACGGCCGTCGAGATCGGACCGCCGCTGGAGACCACCAGCACGCTGCCTTCGAAATTGCTGCGCACATGGTCGAGCAGGCCGGTGACGCCGGCGACGAAATCGGTGTACTCCGGCATGCCTTTGGGGCTGACGACGCCATCCATCCACTGCTTGAGGCCGTCTTTCAGCAACCTGAAGTGGCTGCGGTACATCTCTGGCGTGGTGGCTTTTTCAAGCTTGTGCGGGTGAATCGCGCTGATCACCGCTTCGCTGTCGTATTCATTGAGGCCGGGCCACGGCACAGCATTCGGACTGCTGCCCATGCCCTCGCAGATGCCGGCGTAGGTCTTGATCTGCCTTTGCAGCGTGCCGGTGAACGCGCCGTCGAACTTGATGCCCTTGTATTTGAACCATTCGCCAAGCCGCACGGCCTGTCGGTAGCCCATGTCGCTGAGTACGTCGTAGTCGTCGGCGCCAAACGAGGCCTGGCCGTGGCGCACAAGGTAGAGGGTTCCCATGGGTGAGATTGTGTGCCCGCCCCGCCGAGGCCAAAGTCCCCGTGGTGACGGAAAATTGTGGCGATAGCGCCTTGGTGACAGTCAGGCCGCCGCGCGCTTTTCTGCCAGCAGCCGCACGGCCAGCAATGCCAGCACCGAGCCCATCACATAACGCTGCACACGCAGCCAGCCGGGGTTGCGGTTTAAGAACAGCGCCAGGCCCGCTGCTGAAAAAATCAGCAACGCGTTGACGGCCATGCTGACCGTGATCTGTATCGCGCCCAGTGTCAGGCTCTGCAGCAGCACCTGGCCGCGTTCGGGGTGCAAAAACTGCGGGAAGAATGACAGATAAAACATCGCCACCTTGGGGTTGAGCAGGTTGGTGGTCATGCCCATGAGGAAAAGCGTGCGCGGCGGGTCGTGCGGCAACTCTCTCGTTTCGAACGGCGACGCGCCGCCGGGTTTGACGGCCTGCCAGGCCAGCCACAGCATGTAGGCCGCACCGATCACCTTGATGGCGGTAAAGGCCATCGGTACGGCCAGCAGCAATGCCGTCAGGCCGAACGCTGCAGCCAGCAAATGCGCGAAAAAACCAAGGCCTACGCCAGACAGCGATATCAGGCCCGCCCCCTTGCCCTGGCACAAGGTGCGCGAGATGCAATAAATCATGTTGGGGCCGGGCGTGAG
>JAZKHN010000352.1:0-3743 GCA_040385325.1 Pseudomonadota bacterium | reverse complement strand
CCAGCAGATAGCCGCGCGCGCCGGCCGTGCAGGCCCATAAAAACGCTACAAAACCTTTGGGGACTGGCGTCGGCTCAGCTTCGGGGTAGGCGTGGAGGAGTTTCTCGAACTGCTTGAAAACGGGCATTGTCTCGGCTTGTCTTTCTTGTGTCTCTTGCTTGTTGGTGTCTTTTGCAGACGCCGGGTTCCGCGGCCGGGCGTTTACTTACTTCAGCAGTTCCAGCAAACGGTCCAGCCCACCTTCGTTGATGGCGACCATGGCCTGCTCGCGCACCTTTGGTTTGGCGTGGTAAGCGACTGACAGGCCGGCCACACCCATCATGGGCAGGTCGTTGGCGCCGTCGCCCACGGCAATCGCCTGCAGGGGGTTGATGCCCAGCATGGCGCACGTCTCGATCAACATCTTGCGTTTTTCATGGCCATCGCAGATGTCGCCCCAGGGCTGGTCAACGGTTTGACCGGTCAGCAGGCCGTTCTCGACCTCGAGCACGTTGGCGCGGATGTAGTCTATGCCCAGCTCAGCCTGCACGCGGTCCGCAAAGAAAGTGAAACCGCCGCTGACCAGCAATACCTTCATGCCGGCCTCCTTGCAGGCGTGCACCAGTTCGGCCGCGCCCGGGTTGAGCTTGAGGCGGTGCTGGTAAACCTCGTTCATGCTGTCGACGCTGACGCCCTTGAGCAAAGCGACGCGGCGGCGCAGGCTCTCCTTGAAGTCGGTGATCTCCCCGCGCATGGTGGCTTCGGTGATGGCGGCCACCTCGGCCTTCAGGCCGGCGGCATCGGCGATCTCGTCGATGCACTCGATGTTGATCAGCGTCGAGTCCATGTCGAAGGCGATCAGCTTGAAGTCGCCGAGTTTGAGGTCGGGCGTGGAGATGTTGACGACGAGGCCGGGAGAGATTTCAGTGGGGGTCATGCGGTGAGAGATAGGGTTTCGACGGTTACAGCTCAGTCGCTGCGAGCCAGTTTTCAAGTTTCAGGCCGGGGATGCGTTTGAATTCGGTATCAGCACTGACCAGGATGGCGTCCAGTGCAAGGGCATGGGCGGCTATAAGGGCATCGTTGGGACCTATGGGTGTGCCGTTGGTTTCCAGTTCAGCCCTGAGGCGGGCATAGTGGGGTACGACCTCACCATCCAGCGGCAAAACCAGAATATTCGCCAGTTGAAGCTCCATCGCTTTCTGCAGACGGGTCGACGGGCGTTTGGCCAGACCGAAAGCGAGTTCTGCCTGCACTACCACGCTGGTACACATCTGGAGCTGCGGGTTTGCTGCAATCACGCTTTCGGCCTGTCTGGCCGCCATTCCGGCACCATTGACCATCATGTGGCTGATGATGTTGGTGTCCAGAAGGTAGAGGGGGGCGCTCATAGAACGATGTCGTCAAGGGGCAGCATGCCGCCGTCAACATCCGGAAACTCGTCTTCGCAGGGGCCCATCTTGCGGATCTCTTCCAGCGCCAGCAACAGGGCTGCCGCGGTTCCCCGGGCCGGTTTTTCAGCCAGCTCAATGATCAGCCGGTTGCCTTCGCGCCGCATGATGGCATCCTTCCCCGGGAGCTCGAACTCCTTCGGAATGCGGACGGCCTGGTTGGCGCCGTTTTTGAACAGCCTGACGTGCCGGGCGCTGCTGTCGGCCGCATAGGCGGGCAGGTTTTCAGAGGCGATGGGGGGTGAATTGTTCATGTTTTGCTCCCTTGGTTCCAGAGGCCTGATTTTAGCATATGCCTCGGCATATGCTAACTTGGCGGGTTGCTTGAAGCCTGGAATGCTTAAAAAACAGGCAAAAAAATGGCTAATTTCTGGTGTCAAATCGGCTGCAGACCAATAAATACGCACGTGAGCAGCTACGAAATTAATAGTAAAAATCCTGTTGATAAGGATGGCCGTCAAGCCGCCGCCGTCTCCACCTTGGGCTGGCCCAGGCTGCGCAGCACGTCGCGCACCATCTGCGCCCGGTCTTTCGGCTCCGGCAGCTCGCGTTCGATGCGAAGCTTGTCGTTGCCCGCCAGCTTGATGTGCCGGTTCTTCTGGATCAGGTGCATGATGGCCATCGACTCGATGGGCGGGTCTTTCTTGAAGGTGATGTTGATGACGCCAGGCGCCGCATCGACCTTGACCACGCCATAAGGCCTGGCGATCACACGCAGCCGGTGCACATCGATCAGCGTCTGTGCCTGCGCCGGCAGCTTGCCGAAGCGGTCGACGATTTCTTCGAGCAGGGCGTCGATCTGGTCGGTGTTCTTCGCCGTCGCCAGCTTTTTGTAGAACGACAGCCGCAGGTGCACATCGCCGCAGTAGTCGCTGGGTAGCAGGGCAGGGGCGTGCAGGTTGATTTCGGTCGTGACGTGCAGCGGGCTCAGCAAATCGGGTTCGCGGCCGGCCTTGAGAGCTGACACCGCCTCGCTCAGCATCTCGTTGTAGAGCTGAAATCCGATTTCCATCATGTTGCCGGACTGGTTCTCGCCCAGCACCTCGCCGGTGCCGCGAATCTCCAGGTCATGCATGGCGAGGTAAAAGCCCGAACCGAGTTCTTCCATCTGCTGGATAGCTTCGAGCCGCTGGCTCGCCTGTTTGGTCAGGCCCTCAATGTCGGGCACCATCAGGTAGGCATAGGCCTGGTGGTGGCTGCGGCCCACGCGGCCGCGCAACTGGTGCAGCTGCGCCAGGCCGAACTTGTCGGCGCGCGCCATGACGATGGTGTTGGCGGTCGGCACGTCAATACCGGTTTCAATAATCGTCGAGCACAGCAGCAGGTTGTAGCGCTGGGCGATGAAGTCCTTCATGACTTTTTCAAGCTCGCGTTCGGGCATCTGGCCGTGCGCCACGGCGATGCGTGCCTCTGGCAGCAGTGCTTCGAGCTTTTCGCGCCGGTTCTGTATGGTTTCGACCTCGTTGTGCAGGAAGTAAACCTGGCCGCCGCGCTTGAGCTCACGCAGCACGGCTTCGCGGATCACGCCGTTGCTTTCGCTGCGCACAAAGGTCTTGATGGCAAGACGGCGTTGCGGCGCGGTCGCAATCACGCTCAGGTCGCGCAGGCCTTCCAGCGCCATGCCCAGCGTGCGCGGAATCGGCGTGGCCGTCAGCGTCAGCACATCGACTTCGGCGCGCATGGCTTTCATCGCCTCTTTATGACGCACACCGAATCGGTGTTCCTCGTCAATGATGAGCAGGCCAAGGCGCTCGAACTTCACGTCCTGGCTCAGCAGCTTGTGCGTGCCGACCACGATATCCACGCTGCCGTCGCCAAGGCCCTTGATGGCGGCGGTGATCTCCTTGCCTGAGCGGAAGCGGCTCATCTCGGCCACCTTCACCGGCCACTTGGCAAAGCGGTCGACCAGCGTCTGGTAGTGCTGCTCGGCCAGCAAGGTCGTCGGCGCCAGCAGCGCCACCTGCTTGCCGCCGGTAATCGCAATAAAGGCGGCGCGCAAGGCAACCTCGGTCTTTCCAAAGCCGACGTCGCCGCACACCAGCCTGTCCATGGGGCGGGGGCTGATCATGTCCTGGATGACGGCATGAATGGCCGCGCGCTGGTCGGCGGTTTCGTCAAAGCCGAAGTCGTTGGCAAAGGTTTCGTAGTCGCCCGGCGAATAACGGAAGGCATGGCCCTCACGCGCCGCGCGGCGGGCGTAGATGTTGAGCAGCTCGGCGGCAGAGTCGCGCACCTGCTCGGCGGCCTTGCGTTTGGCCTTTTCCCACTGGCCGCTGCCCAGGCGGTGCAGGGGGGCTTCGTCCGCACTGACGC
>JAZKHN010000351.1:0-2153 GCA_040385325.1 Pseudomonadota bacterium | reverse complement strand
CAGACACCCAAACGTGAACAAACCATAGGCCAGGCTCTGCGCGAGGCTTTCAAATACCCCAGCTTCCGCTTGTTGATGGCCGGCTATTTTGTCTGCGGCTTTCAGGTGGTGTTTATCGGCGTGCACATGCCGAGCTATCTGAAAGACAAGGGCCTGTCGCCACAGGTCGCCGGTTACGCGCTGGCCTTGATCGGCCTTTTTAATGTGTTTGGCACCTATGCTGCCGGGGCGCTGGGCCAGAAGATGCAGAAGAAAAACATCCTGGCGGCCAATTATTTTCTGCGTGCCCTGTTTATCAGCATCTTCCTGCTGGCGCCGCTCAGCCCCATGAGTGTCTATATCTTTGCGGCCATGATGGGCCTGCTGTGGCTTTCAACCGTGCCGCCCACCAACGCCGTGGTGGCCCAGATCTTTGGCGTGCAGCATTTGTCCATGCTGGCAGGCTTCATCTTTTTCAGCCACCAGATAGGTTCCTTCCTGGGTGTCTGGCTGGGCGGCTATCTGTATGACAAGACAGGCAGCTATGACATCGTCTGGTACATCACCATCGGCCTGGGCATCTTCGCCGGGCTGATCAACCTGCCCATCAGGGAAGCGCCCATCCAGCGCAAGGTGACGGCTCCTGTCGGTCAGGGGGCCTGATTTGGGACGGCCTGCAGCGCTCAAGCTGACAGCCTGGACGGGCGCCGTGCTGGCCTGCCTGGGCGTGTTTGCCCTGTACACGCAACCGGATTTTCTTGTCACACTCGCCAACCAGGTCTGGGCCTGTTTTTAGCCCGCACCAGCTTCAGGGAAGGCTCAATCCGGCCTTCTGAATGGGATAGTCGGGTGAAATCCAATATGCGCAGGCACAGGCAACTATGAAAATTGTGGTGATCACGGGTGCTTCCGATGGCATAGGCGCAGAAATGGCTCGCCAGCTGGCCGGCCGCCATGCGGCAGGGGTGGGTCTTGTGCTGGCCGCGCGGGATGAAGCCCGGCTCCAGGCCGTGGCAGTCCGGTGCATGGCGTTGGGCGCGCACGCTCTGGTCGTGCCAACAGACGTTTCGCAGGAACCCGACTGCCGCCGGCTGGTTGCTGTCACCGTCGAAAAGTTCGGCCGCATCGATGCCCTCATCAACAACGCCGGCATGTCAGCCCAGGCGCTGCTGGAAGACGTCAAATCCGAAGACCTTGCCTGGTATGAGCAGCTCATGCGCATCAACCTGTGGGGCAGCGTCTGGTGCACCCATGCAGCCCTGCCCTGGCTGAAACAAAGCCGGGGCAGCATCGTCGCGGTATCAAGCCTGGCCGGTCTTGTGGGGGTGCCGGGCCGTACCGCCTACAGCGCCACGAAATTTGCCATGACCGGATTTTTTGAGGCCCTGCGCGCAGAGATGAAAGCAGCCGGCGTCAGCGTGACAACTGCCTACCCGGGTGTGGTGTCAACCAATATCCGGCACCATGGGTTTAACGCCGCAGGCCTACCGGCAGGGTCGAGTGGCCTGAAGGAAGACGGCGCCATGAGCGTCGAGGAATGCGCGCGGCTCATCATTGATGGCCTGGACAGGCGCGAACGCGAAGTCGTCATGACGGCCAAAGGCAAGCTCGGCCGCTGGCTGAAGCTGATTGCACCCGGGCGGGTTGAGGCCATGGCACTGGCCGCACTCAAAGACGACGTCAAACCCAAAGCACATTGATGGAAGTTCATGTGCACGGAACAGAGCCTGCCTCCCTGTGGGTGCAGCGCTGGTCACACCTGATCAAACCGGCAGGCAGGGTTCTTGACGTGGCTTGCGGTCATGGCCGCCATGCAAAGTGGTTCCATGCACGAGAGCATCCGGTCACCCTTGTTGACCGGTCGCAGCAGGCGGTGGAATCCATCACCCTGCCCCGGGGATCGTGCGAGGCTGTGGTGGCAGATATCGAAAGCGGCCCCTGGCCGTTTGCCGGTCGGCAATTTGACGGGGTAATCGTCACCAACTACCTGTGGCGGCCGCTAATGCCGACGCTGCTGGCCAGTCTGGCAAACGGCGGGGTGCTGATTTACGAAACGTTTACCCAGGGCAACGAAACTGTAGGCAAGCCGTCGAGGTCAGACTTCCTGCTGAGGCACGGTGAATTGCTGGAGATATGCGAAGCCCTGCGTATCGTGGCCTATGAAGACGGTTTTC
>JAZKHN010000350.1:0-2258 GCA_040385325.1 Pseudomonadota bacterium | reverse complement strand
TCGAGATGTCGACCGACCACACGCTGGAAGAAGTCGGCAAGCAGTTCGACGTGACCCGCGAGCGCATTCGCCAGATAGAAGCCAAGGCGCTGCGCAAGCTCAAGCACCCTTCGCGTTCAGACAAGCTGCGCAGCTTTATTGATACGCTGTAACGCGGACAAACCATAAAAAAGGCCGGGCCCCAAACGGGGACCGGCCTTTTTTTGTGTTCAGGGTGAAAGTCTGACGCGCTAGCGTGACACACCCAGCAGGCGGTCCAGCACCTCGGGCTGATCGCGGAGTTCCTGGGCAGTACCTGAATGCACTACGGTCCCGCGATCCAGCACCACGGCACTGTCCGAGATCGCCAGGATGGCCTGCGGATGCTGCTCCACGATGATGGCGGACAGCCCTTCTTCGCGCGTGATGCGGCGGATGGCGCGCAGCAGTTCTTCGACAATGATGGGCGCCAGGCCTTCCAGCGGCTCGTCAAGCAATAAAAGTTTGGGGTTCAGCACCAGCGCGCGCCCGACGGCCAGCATCTGCTGCTCACCGCCCGAGAGTTGTGTGCCCAGGTTGCCCTTGCGTTCAGCCAGGCGCGGGAACATGGTGTAGACCCGTTCGGGGTTCCATGCACCGGGGCGCTGAACAGCCGTCAGGTTTTCATCCACCGTGAGCGACTTGAAGATGTTGCGCTCCTGCGGCACCCAGCCTATCCCCACTGCAGCACGTTCATGCGACGGCAGCTTGTGCAGTTCAATACCGCTAAGGCTGATGCTGCCTGCGTGCTGGCGCGTGGCACCGGCCAGTGTGTTGATCAACGTGGTCTTGCCTGTACCGTTACGGCCCAGCAAGGCCAGGGTCTTGCCCTCTTCGAGCAACAGCGACACATTGTTCAGGACAACCGCTTCACCGTAGCCGGCACTCAGGCCTTCAACTTTCAGCAGCTCAGTCATGATGAGCCTCCTCACCGTGACCGAGGTATACAGCCTTGACTTCTGGATCGTTGGCGATCTCTTCAGGGTCGCCCTCGGTCAGCACCGTGCCGTTCACCAGCACCGTCATGCGTTTGGCAAAACTGAAAACCAGATCCATGTCGTGTTCAATCAAAAGTATGGAGACGTCGGCAGGCAGTGCGGCAACGGTCTGCAGCAATTCTTCACGCTCGCCTGCAGGCACACCGGCCACCGGTTCGTCAAGCAGCAGCACCTTGGGCTCGCAGGCCAGCGCGATGGCGATCTCCAGCAGGCGGCGCTTGCCGTAGGCCAGTACACGCGTCTCCTGGTTCATGACTTCGGTGAGGTGGAACTGCTCCAGCAGCTTTTCACAGCGCTCGACCACCAGTGCGTTTTTGCCCAGAGGTTTCCACCAGCTGGTGCCCAGACCGTGCTGCTGCGAAACCGTCAGCGCCAGCGTCTGCAGCGGCGTCAGGGTGTCAAACAGCTGGTTGATCTGGAAGGTACGCACCATGCCGCGCTTGACGCGGCGGTTCGGCGCAACGTTGGTGATGTCCTCACCCAGCAACGTGATGCGCCCTTCAGTCGGCTGCAGCACACCTGTCAGCAAATTGATCAGCGTGGTCTTGCCCGCACCGTTGGGGCCAATCAGCGCATGGCGGGCGCCCTTTTTCAGGTGCAGGGTGACATTGTTGGTCGCCGTGATGCCGCCGAAGCGCATCACAAGGCCGTCAGCGGCCAGCACGGTTTCAACATCGTCCGGATTGATCACGGCGGAGCTCATGCGCGCCCCCGCTTGAACCAGGTCCATGGGCTGAGCAGACGTTCACGGCCGACCAGCATCAGGATGACCAGGAACAGGCCAATCCAGAAAGTCCAGTACTGCGGTGTGATGGTCGAGATGGCATCCTGCATGATCTTGAACACCACGGCACCGGCCACACCGCCATAAAGCCAGCCTGTACCGCCAATCACCAGCAGCAGCATCACGTCAGCAGAACGGTCAAATGCAAACACATCAAGCGATGCAAAGCCCGTGGTCTGCGCCAGCAGGGCACCGGCAGCGCCGGCAGCACCTGCGGCGATGGCGTAAACAACCGCGAGGCGCGACGAGACGGGAATGCCGATAGCCATCGCGCGCAGGCGGTTGTCACGTATAGCCATCAGGGTCGCACCGAATGATGACTTGGCCAGGCGACGTGCCAATATAAACAGGATCAGCAGCACGACCAGTGAATAGCAGGCAGCCGTGCGGCCGCTGAGGTCGAACTCGAATTTGCCAAGCAGCGGCCCCATGACCACGCCCTGCAGACCGTCGGCGCC
>JAZKHN010000349.1:2689-4331 GCA_040385325.1 Pseudomonadota bacterium | reverse complement strand
GTCTGTTGTTGCCGTTGCCGGGAAAGCCAGCGCTGCAAAAGCCGATGCAAGTTCAAACCTCGCAAAAGCTGCCGTTGTGTCCAAACCCGGCATGACGACCTCGACATTCTGAGCGCCTGCTGACTGCTTCCTTTTAACGGCATTCCTCCCGGGTTTTTATGGCTACTGAATCTCTCACCGACCCGGCAAAGGCCGGGGCTGCACCTGCGGCCGAAAAGCCTTACGAACATATCGAGCTGCCGCCGCTGACGGGTTCGGCCCGCATGTGGGGCACGCTTGCCCTGTCTGCGGCGACCTTCATGAACGTGCTCGACACATCGATCGCGAATGTGTCGCTGCCCGCGATTGCGGGCGACCTTGGCGTCAGCCCGAACCAGGGCACCTGGGTTATCACGAGTTTTGGTGTGGCCAATGCGATTTCTGTGCCGCTGACCGGCTGGCTGTCGCAGCGCTTCGGCCAGGTGCGCCTGTTCATGATCAGCGTGATTTTGTTTGTCATCAGTTCGTGGCTCTGTGGCCTCGCGCCCAACATGACGACGCTGATCATTTTCCGCATCATGCAGGGCCTGGCTGCCGGCCCGCTGATTCCGCTTTCGCAAACGCTGTTGCTGTCGAGCTACCCCAAGGCCATGGCCGGGCTGGCGATGGCCTTGTGGTCGATGACGACGCTGGTGGCACCCGTGCTCGGGCCGTTGCTGGGCGGCTGGATTACTGACAACATCTCATGGCCGTGGATTTTCTACATCAACATTCCGGTGGGCTTTGCTGCGGCTTTCATGATCTGGAAGATTTACCACAAGCGTGAAAGCCAGATACGCAAACTGCCGATTGATTCGGTAGGGCTGGCCTTGCTGGTGCTGTGGATAGGCGCGCTTCAAATCATGCTCGACAAGGGGCAGGAACTGGACTGGTTTCACTCCGGTGAAGTGATTGGGCTGGGCATCGTCGCGCTCGTCGGCTTCATCGCTTTCGTGATCTGGGAACTGACCGAAGAACACCCGGTGGTCGACCTGCGCCTGTTTGGGCGGCGCAACTTCTGGGCGGGGGCACTGGCGCTGTCGATTGGTTACGGCCTTTTCTTCGGTAACGTGGTGGTGTTGCCCCTCTGGCTGCAGCAGTTCATGGGATATACCGCCACGCAGGCCGGCATGATCATGGCACCGGTCGGCCTGATGGCGCTGGTGTTCTCGCCCATTGTCGGCAAGAACATCGGCAAGGTTGACCCGCGCAAGATGGCGACCTTTGCCTTTCTGACATTCGCACTGGTGCTCTGGATGCGCTCGCACTTCAACACGCAGGCCGACTTCTGGACCATCATGATCCCCACCATCATTCAGGGTGTGGCCATGGCCTTCTTTTTTATTCCGCTGGTCACCTTGACGATGTCGGGCATCTCGCCTGACAAGATTCCGGCGGCGTCGGGGCTGTCGAACTTTGCGCGCATCACTGCAGGATCATTCGGTACCTCGATTGCCACCACCGTCTGGCAGGACCGCGCAGCCATGCACCACGCGAACATTGCCGACACCGTCAACACCGGCAGCCAGGCCGCCAACAGCGCGATCGCCGGTCTGGGCAGTGCCGGGCTCACGCCCGACCAGGCGCTGGGCACCATCAACCGGCTTGTGGACCAGCAGGCTTA
>JAZKHN010000349.1:0-2589 GCA_040385325.1 Pseudomonadota bacterium | reverse complement strand
CCGCTGCAGTACTTCGCCAGCCTGGTCCAGAGCGACGAACACTTCCCGCTGCTGGAGGCCGCGATCAGCCTCGCGCAGGACGAGTACCCCGACCTCGATGTGCAGCAGGTGCTGGGCGATGTAGACCAGCTCATGGCCCGCATCAAGCGCCGCCTGCCGGCAGATGCATCTGCACTGCAAAAACTCCGCTTGCTGAACCAGTTCTTTTTTCATGACCTGAATTTCGGCGGCAACATCAATGACTATTACGACCCGGACAACAGCTACCTGAACGCCATGCTGAAAACCCGGCGCGGGATTCCCATCACGCTGGCGGTTTTATGGCTTGAACTGGCGGGCGGCCTGGGGTTGAACGCGCGTGGTGTGGCTTTCCCGGGGCATTTCATGGTCAAGGTGAATTTGCCCAAGGGCCAGGTGGTGATTGATCCGTTTACCGGCCAGTCTCTGAGCCGCGAAGAACTGTCAGAGCGGCTCGAGCCTTTCAGGCAGAAAAGCCGGCTTGATGAAGAGTTCGAAATGCCGATTGGCCTGTATCTGCAGTCAGCGCCGCCGCGCGAGATCATCAGCCGCATGCTGCGCAACCTGAAAGAAATCCACAAAACGCAGGAAGACTGGCAACGCCTGATTGCGGTGGAAGACCGTCTTATTGTTCTTCAGCCCGATGCATGGCCAGAATACCGCGACCGCGGCCTGGCCTGGGCGGTTCAGGGGCATGCTGAAAGGGCTGTGCCTGATCTTGAGAAGTACCTGGCTCAGGCAGAAGATGCGCAGGACCTCGATTCAGTCGCCAAACGGCTCGAACAACTGCGCCGCGAAACGAATTAGTTTTGGCCGCGAAATGGCCGCAGCGCAGTGCCGCCCCAAGCAAGGGCAGCCCCCTCGGGGGGCAACAGGTTATTGGGGTCAGACACCAATTTCGCTGCAGTGCCTGCACTGCACCCCATGGGGCGAGCCGGAGGCTCGGCAAATTTGGGCTCTGACCCCAAAAACCTGCGTGGGGGCTCTTAATGTGGGGCGCGCTTGAGGAACTGCGGAATCTGCAAACCATCTTGCGAATTGACGTTTCGCGTCAGTGCCGGTTTGCCGCTGGACAGGACGGGAGAGCTGCCGATGCGGCCGCTACCAATACCGTGCACAGACAAACGCCCACCATGAACCATGGACTCCTGTGCCGGTACAAGGCTGTTGGGCAGCGAGCTCTTTACTGCCGGCGCCGCGACGGCCCTGGGCAAACTCGACGCAGCAGATGGAGCGGGCCTCAGCTTGCTGGCAATTGCCGCAGCGGCGTTGACGGCAAGCCCTGTCAGTGAATGGCGGGGAGCCTGCTCGACCGGGCGACGTACTGACGGAGTGACTGCAGTCGCCGTCACCTGCGAGTCGTTGGCGGCCTGCAGTGGGTAAAGCACAGGTTCAAGCCAGTCAAGAATAGGCTGCCACTGCTGAAGGTCGGTGGAGGCCACCTGTCTGGGCAGGTCAAAAATCGTCATGCCGCGTTCCAGGCTTTTGACATAGAGCTGGGTTTCACGCAGTGCGCCCAGGAAGGGTACGCCGAGGTTTTCAGACCAGTCTTTAAGTGTCTGCGCAGCGCTGGTGCGCCCGTCAATGCGCATGCCAATCGTGACCAGCTTGCACCGGCCGCTGGCCACACGCGGCATGGCCATCAGTTCGGCATGGCAGGCGGCAGCGGATTCGCGGTCAAACATCGAATTGCAGACCGGCATGACGATGGCGTCGGCAAACATCACGACCCGGGCAAGCTCAAAACCATGCATACCGCCCGGGGTATCGAGCACCACATGGGTGATGCCTGTGGGCACGCGCAGCATGTTTTTCTGGTCGACCGCCCAAGGGGCTATGGCGGGAAGGGATGCATCGCGGCGCTTGAGCCAGGTGCGTGCTGACTGCTGGCGGTCAACGTCGCCCAGCATGACGGAACTGCCATGACGCGAGCACCAGGCCGCGATATGCGCGGCGAGTGTACTTTTACCGCTACCGCCCTTGCGGTTGACGACTGCGATGACTGGCATGGATGTCCCGTGATCAAAATTAGAAGTACAGTTTGATACAAATTCCATGCCATGTCCAGCCGGGCCAGCAACCATAACCACGCATCGCTAGGGTTTTTGTAGCAAAAAGGCCTCACTTGGAGGCCTTTTTGATGATCTGGGGTTGCGCTTGCGGTTCAGGCGACAACAACCGGGGCTGTATCGCCGCGAGGGGCAATCACGCCGATCTCGTAGACCTTCTCGCCCGCATCGGCCAGCGTTTTGGCGGTGGCCTGGGCGTTCGCAGCATCCACCACAACGACCATGCCAATCCCATTGTTGAAAGTGCGGTTCATCTCGAAGTCGTCAATGCCGGCGGTTGTCTGCAGCCAGGAAAACAGCTCGGTTTGCGGCCAGCTGCCCTTTTTGAGGTGGGCGGCCGTGCCTTCGGGCAATACGCGGGGGATGTTCTCCAGCAGGCCGCCGCCGGTGATGTGGGCCAGGGCCTTGATCGGGTGGGTCGCCAGGGCCGCCAGTACGTTTTTGACATAAAGACGGGTTGGCTCCATCAAGGCGTCCTTGAAGGGCTTGCCGTCGAGCTGGG
>JAZKHN010000348.1:0-2314 GCA_040385325.1 Pseudomonadota bacterium | reverse complement strand
CGGTCCTGCATGACCGGCGCGATTTCTGCAATTGTGCTTTTGAAGAGACGTGAATAACGCCGCACCTCGTCGAAATCCACCGGCAGTACGATGGCTTGCGGGCAAAGTTTGGCGGCCTTCATCATGCCCATGGCCGAGCCCACACCGAACTGCCGGGCCGCATAGGTGGCTGTGGTGATGACGCCGCGGCCGACATAGTCCTTGAGCAGCGGGAAGTCGGCCACCGGAATAAAGCGGGGCTGGCGCTCGGGCACGGCATTGAGTGCTTCATCCACCTTGCGCCTGCCGCCGCCAATCACCACAGCCAAGCCCTTGAGCTGCGGGTATCGCAGCAATTCGACGGACGCAAAAAATGCGTCCATGTCGAGGTGGGCGATGCGGCGAATGTGGGACATCTCCCGATTTTGCCGTTTCTCGAATGGTGGCTGAGCGGCTCTCGTCAGCCCGGATGGGTACCTGGCAACAAAATCCCCTTGTCTACCTTGTGGATGTCGGTGTGGCCACAGAACGCCATGGTGACATCCAGCTCCTTGTGAATGACCTGCAGCGCTTTGGTCACGCCCGCTTCACCCATGGCCGCCAGGCCGTAGACAGCGGCGCGGCCAATCAGTGTGCCGCGTGCGCCCAGTGCCCAGGCCTTGAGCACATCCTGGCCCGAGCGGATGCCGCCGTCCATCCACACCTCGATCTGGTTGCCCACTGCATCGACGATAGGGGGCAGGGCGGTGATGCTCGATGGTGCACCGTCCAGCTGGCGGCCGCCGTGATTGCTGACGACGATCACGTCTGCCCCGCTCTGCACGGCCAGCTTCGCATCTTCGACATCCTGTATGCCCTTTAGCACCAGCTTGCCGTCCCAGCGCGCCCGCACCCAGGCGATGTCTTCCCACGACAGCCGCGGGTCGAACTGCTCGTTGGTCCACACGGCGAGTGAACTCATGTCGCTCACGGCCTTGACGTGGCCGACCAGGTTGCCGAAGCTGCGGCGTTTTGTACCGGCCATGCCCAAGCACCATCGCGGCTTGGTCATCAGGTTGATGATGTTGGCAATGGTGGGTTTGGGCGGTGCGGTGAGGCCATTCTTGATGTCCTTGTGACGCTGGCCTATGACCTGCAGGTCCAGCGTCAGCACCAGTGCGCTGCAGCGGGCCTTGCGGGCGCGCGCAATCATGGCTTCCATGGCGCTGCGGTCACGCATCATGTAGAGCTGGTACCAGAAGGGTGCCTGGGTTGCCGCAGCAATGTCTTCCATGGAACAGATGCTCATGGTCGACAGCGTGAAGGGAATGCCGAATTTTTCAGCGGCACGCGCCGCGTGGATTTCGCCGTCGGCATGCTGCATGCCCATCAGGCCTATGGGCGCTATGGCGACGGGCATCTTTGTTTTCACCCCGGCCATGGTGGTGGCCGTACTGCGGTTTTCCATATTCACCGCCACGCGCTGGCGCAGCAGTATTTTCTGGAAGTCGGCTTCATTGGCGCGGTATGTGCCTTCGGTCCAGGAGCCCGAATCTGCATAGTCGTAAAACATGCGCGGCACGCGCTTTTTGGCGAGTTCGCGCAGGTCGGCAATATTGGTGATCACGGGCACGGATGTCTCCTTGTATTGCCAGAGATGTTAGTGGCGAGACGCGCTTGCCGGCGTGAATACCGTTTTTTGCGCGTGAAATTATTTTGATGCGGACTTTTGCGAGGGTACTGGCCCAGCTTTCACGCCCGCCCCGCGCACTTCCAGGCGTATCTCGTCAAGCACCTTGCCACGTGCATCGGCGAGCTGCACCACATGCCGACCTGGCCAGGGCAGCCACTGGGCATCGCTGCCCCGGGCAAACTCCTTGCCGTCCATCAGCCAGCGCAGGTTGCGGCCTTCAGCGCTAAAGCTCAGGCGCTGGCGGTTGGGTGGGATGTCCGGGTCGAGCGCGATGATGGTGCCGGAGACCGGTGAGGTGATGCGCGGTGCCTCCTGCGCGTCGTCTGATGTGTTTTTTGCGCGCTTGAAAACAGTGTCTCCCGGCGTATCCATGCCAAAGACTTTTTGTTCGGTTCCAGCGATGAACCACTCATTGCGCGCAGCCTCAAGCTGCCTGCCAAATTCAGTACGCGCCTGTACCAGTCCCGGTGGCGGTGTGGGCGCGCGGCTGGGTTCTGTCTTGTGCAGGTAGTTCATGACCGCAGCCCATACAGGCGCTGCACCGCTGGTGCCACTCACATCCCACATGGGCGCACCACTCGCATTGCCGACCCACACGCCGACGGTGTAGCGCTGCGAATAACCCATGGCCCAGTTGTCGCGCATGTCCTTGCTGGTGCCGGT
>JAZKHN010000347.1:0-21219 GCA_040385325.1 Pseudomonadota bacterium | reverse complement strand
GGAGCGGCGAGATGTGGGACATCGAACACCCGCTGGATTACCTGGGCTACGAAGGCGGTGGGGGCGTAGGCGCCGGCCCGGGCGTCTCCATTGGTGCTGCACTCGCGCTTAAAGGCACAGACCGGCTGCCAGTAGCCGTGATGGGTGACGGCGACTACATGATGGGCGTCAACGCACTGTGGACGGCTTCGAATGCGCAGATTCCGCTGCTCATCATCGTTGTCAACAACCGCTCCTTCTTCAATGACGAGGTACACCAGGAGCGCGTGGCGCGCCAGCGTGGCCGGCCTGTAGAAAACAAATGGATTGGCCAGCGCATCAGCAACCCTGCGCCGGACCTGGCCATGATGGCCAGGGGCCAGGGCATGGAGGGCATAGGCCCGATAGAGACTGGCGCAGAGCTCGAGAAGGCGCTGGCTGAAGCCATCAAGGTGGTGCAAGGCGGCAAGGCGATCGTGCTGGACGTCATCGTCAGTACCGGCTACAGCGCTGCGATGACGGCTGGCCTGACACGCTCCGAATAGTTTTTGTCTCACCGGGCGCGAGTGATGCGTCCGGTGATGATTCTCCACCGTCTCGCTGAAAGTCTCAGTAATTGAGAAGCCGGTTTGCAGCAGACGAGACTTTTCAGGGATGATTCGGCCGGAGACTTTTCCTTCATCACCCGCTCAATAAAAAGATTGGCAACCATGCGTGCACAAGAAATCCCCGCCGGCATTCTGCCGACCCAAAAAGGCCTTTATTACGGTGGTGCGTGGCACGCCCCCAAGGCTGGCGTTTACGCCGATACCATCAACCCGACCTATAACGAAGCCATCACCACTGCGCCGATTGCAGATGCTTCGGACGTTGACGCAGCTGTCAACGCTGCACATGCTGCCTTCTCCGCGTGGGCCGCAACCCCGCCCGTCGAGCGGGGTCGTTACCTGCGCAAGGCGGCCGCGGTGCTGCGCGAACACGCCATGCCGCTGGCCCAGCTCGATTCACTGAACAACGGCAACCCGGTGTCTGCGCTCGCGCACGATGCCGGTTTTGCGGCTGATTGCCTTGAATACTTTGCAGGCCTGGCCACCGAGATCAAGGGCGAGACCATTCCCATGGGTGACGGCAACTTCAATTACACCGTGCAGGAGCCGCTGGGCGTGGTGGCCCGTATCGTGGCTTACAACCACCCCTTCATGTTTGCAGCGGCGCGTCTGGCCGCGCCGCTGGCAGCCGGCAACACGGTGGTCATCAAGGCACCCGACCAGGCCCCGCTGTCAACTCTGCGGCTGGCCGAACTGGTGGGTGATATCTTTCCGTCCGGCGTGGCCAACTTCCTGTGCGGTGGGCGTGAGTGCGGTGAGGCACTGGGCCGCCACCCGCTGGTGCGCAAGATCACGCTGATTGGCGGCGTGCCTACCGGCAAGGCTGTTATGAAAACCGCGTCGGACAACCTCAAACCTGTGCTGCTTGAACTGGGCGGCAAAAACGCGCTGGTCGCTTACCCCGATGCAGACATCGACAAACTTGTCAACGGCATCATTGCCGGTATGAATTTCACATGGTCGGGACAGAGCTGCGGTTCGACCAGCCGCGTGTTCCTGCACGACGCCATTCATGATCAGGTGCTGGAAAAAGTTGTCAGGCTGCTGCCCGAGCGCCACAAGCCGGGCATCCCGACGGACCCGAAAACCACCATGGGTTCACTTGTGAGCGCTGCCCAGCTTGAAAAGGTCAAGCGTTATGTCGCGATTGGCCTTGAAGATGGCGGCCGCCTGGTTTGTGGTGGCAGGCAGCCGGATGACGCGTTGCTCAAGGACGGCTTCTTTTACGAGGCGACAGTGTTTGCCGGCATGAAGCCCGACATGCGCCTGGCGCAGGAAGAAGTCTTCGGCCCTGTGATGTCCGTCTTCGCATGGAGCGATGAAGAAGAGTTGTGGAGTGCCGTCAACGGTGTGGACTTCGGTTTGACGGGATCAATCTGGACCCAAAACCTCAACACCGCGCACCGCGCGGCAAAACGCATTCACACCGGGTACGTCTGGATCAACAACGCCAGCCAGCACTTCATGGGTGCGCCTTTTGGCGGCGTCAAGCAATCGGGTATCGGCCGCGAAGAATGCTTTGCGGAATTGCTTGAATTCACGTATACGAAGAACGTCAATCTGAAGTTTGGCTGAGGTGCAGCGCGTCGAGAGGGTACACAGGCGTATTTGACAATGCCTGCATTACGCGCCCGGTTCTATTGACAATTTCTCCAGTATCTCCGCGTCCAGCACTTCAATGCTGGCACGTGACAGCTTGATCGCGCCGGCATCCTGTATTTTGCTCAGTGCGTGAGTGACTGAAACCCTGGTACGCCCGGTAGCCGCGGCCATGGACTGATGGGTCATCCTGATCAGTGTGTCTGGCTGGGATTCATGCACTTCCTGGAAGATGGCAAGGAGCAATGACGCAATTTGCCCAACCGTATCCCTGAAGGTCGCATATTGGAGCTGCTCAATGATGATTGACAACTTCGCATAGGACTTTGACAGGACAGCCATCGCAAAGTCCGGGTTTTCAGCGCATGCCTGCCTGAATGCTGAATGTGAAATTCTCTTGACCTTGCAGTGTCCCATGGCATGCGCCTGAATACCATCTGGGTGTTCTCCCTGTGACCAAAAACAAAAACCCTCGCCGATGAGGTTGCCCGGGCGGGCGTAAAACATCAGGCGTTCGGCGCCTCTGGCGCTTGAAAGTGACACCCGGGCTGCCCCTTCGGTGATCAGGAAGAAGGAGCTCCTTGTATTGTGTTCGCCGCATATCAGCTCGCCATCTGAAAACTCATAAGTCTGGTCTTCGAAAAAACTGGTTTCGATGGGGTTGGGTTCGAACTTCAGGTAGGGCTGCATTTGTCTGCCTTGCGGTCTCAAAAAATGAGACGGTTGCCGATAACTTTCCTGCGCAATGTTAAGTCCTATACAGACTTGCGCGCTTGCGAAGACGAAGATGGCATTGCCGCTGCACGGTTCTGCTGCTGGTGCTCGTCTGATGGGAAGGGCCCGGTTGCCGATACCGCAGTGGCTCATGACATTTATCAGAATCAGGAGACAACATGAACATGACCCGAAGAATGATCGCCCTGGGCGCATCTTTGTTACCCCTTGCATCAGCGATCGGCCAGACAGCAAACCAGGCATCTGACTATCCAAAGCGACCGGTAAAAATCATCGTGCCGTATGGCCCTGGTTCTGCGGCTGACGTGGTCGCCCGCCTCCTGGGAGAAGGGCTGTCACAAATCTGGAACCAGACGGTGACCGTTGAAAACAGGCCGGGTGCATCAGGTGTGATTGGTGTTCAGGCGCTGCTTCGAAGCCCGAATGACGGGCACGACTTCTTCTTTGGCGACATCGGAAGCCTGGGCCTGAACCCGCTTTACTTCAAGAAGCTGCCGTACTCTCCAGGCAGGGATCTGGTTTCTGTGGTGGATATTTTTCATGCGCCACTTGTCGTGTATGTGTCGAAAGACTCACCGTATAAAACGGTCGGCGAACTCGTTACCGCGGCTAGAAGGTCACCGGGAAAGCTGACGTTCGCTACGCCTGGCGCAGGCGGGCCGATGTGGATAGGGGCAGAACAGCTGGGCGTCAAGGCTGGAGCAAAGCTGCTGCATGTGCCCTTCAAGGAAATGGGCCCGTTGCTGACAGCCGTCTCTACAGGCGAAGTCGACCTGATGGTGACAAGTGCCGCAACAGCGCGCCCTGTGCTTGACCGTCTCCGGCCACTGGCTGTGACTGACAGCGGTCGGCTGGCAGAACTGCCTGCCATTCCTACGGTCCAGGAGGCCATGAATCTGGATGTTCAGGTGGTCGCGTGGGCCATGCTTGTTGCAGCCAGGGGTACGCCCAGAAGAATTGTTGAAAAAGTCAGGGCGGACGCATTGACCGTCATGAGGAAGCCCGAATTTTCGAGCAAGACAAAATTGTTTGGCTTGAACCCGAGCAGGGAGATGACCGTTGACCAGCTCGACGCATTCATCGTGTCAGAGTCAGACAAATACGCCCCGGCCGTCAAGGCATCAGGGGTTAGCAACGAATAGTTCACAGCAAGCAGGTTGAACAGAAGATCTGGATGGAAGAAATAAAAATGAACGATACAGCTGGAATGGCGAATTTCGATTTCAGGGCGAAACAATCGATCTGGAACAGCGAGAAAGCGCGTTTGAATTGGGACACCTTTTGCAAGCATGCGGTGGCCGAGTGGAACGTGGACATTGAAGGAACTATGGCCACCGTTTCAAAAGACAAACCGTTCCAGATTTTTTATGGAACCGGCTATGAAGTTCATGGCTTTGACGATGTGCGTGCCTTCTATGAAGAGCGCATGCGAACCTTCCAGGGCCAGGGTTTTTATGCTGATGATTTTCTGGTTAACGACGATGTGATGGTGGCCAGGGGATGGTTCAAGGGAAACCCCAAGGGTTTCTTCTTCGGTGCCGAGGCCAGCGGAAAACCGATGTTGTTCAGGCTGACGCTGTGGGTGGACTTTGACGACCATGGTCTGGTGAAGGGCGAGTCCGCCTATTTTGACGGCAAGGAGTTTGCGCGCCAGGCTGAGCATGGCTACGAACCGCTGGCAAACGGTGATCACAAATCCTGAAGTCAAAGGTGAATATGAACATTTCGGAAAAACACGTGAAAGTCGCCATCATCGGCTCGGGCCTTGGCGGCCTTGCGATTGCTGCGCAGATAAAAAGCGGTGTCACCAACGACATGGTGGTCTTTGAGAAAGGAGACGATTTGGGTGGGGTGTGGCGGGTGAATCGTTACCCGAATGCAGCCTGTGATACCCCGGTGGAAATGTACGCCATGACGTTTTTCAGAAAACACAACTGGAGCAGCAATTTTGCCCCGTGGCATGAAATCCTTGACTATGCCAACGAGCTGGCAGCCCATTACGACCTGCGCGAAAACATCAGGTTTAACTCGCTTGTCATGTCGGCGGTTTGGTTGGGTGATGTCAATCGCTGGCGTATTACGCTGGCCAACGGAAGTACCTGGAGCGCAGATTTTTTGATATGGGCCGGCGGGCTCTTCAGCCAGCCCCTGATACCCGGTCTGCCGGGCATTGATTCGTTTAAAGGACAAATCATTCACACGGCGAATTGGCACGCCGATATTGATCTTTCCGGGAAGAAGGTTGCACTGGCAGGCAGCGGCGCGTCCTCGATTCAGGTTCTTCCCTACGCTGTCCAGCATGCAGCACAGGTTTATGCGTTTATACGCACACCGTCATATGTGATGCCAAAGCCTGAAGAGTCTTATGGCGAAAAGGAATGGGAGAGTTTTCGAACCCAGCCGGAGTTGCAGGCAGAAAAGCGCAGGAAGTGGGTTGATTTTTTTGAAGATGCCGCGAGGTCACGCTTTCCCATGGACGAGGCAGCTATTACCCTGGTCGAAAAAGCATGGAAGAAGTACCTTGAGCAGGAAGTGGTTGACGCCTCCCTCAGAAAAATGCTGACCCCGAATTACCGTTTTGGTTGCAAGAGGCCATTGGTCAGCAACGCTTATTACCAGTCGTTTAATAAACCCAATATTCAGGCTGTGGCAGGCGGTGTGACTGGTCTTTTTGACGAGGGTGTCATCGGCCCCAGCGGCGAAAAATACGCCGTCGATATGGTGATTCTGGCGACGGGATTCAGGACCGCAAGAATGCTGGGCGAACTCAATATTGTGGGGCGTGGCGGGCAATCGTTATCTGCCATCTGGGGTGACAGGCCTGAGGCGTTCCTTGGAATGTTGATGAAGGGATTTCCGAACTTCTTTATGGTGGGCGGTCCCAATGCGACGGCTGCATCGCTGTCTTCAATGGTGGAGGCGCAGGCAGGGTTCATCCGGCAATGCATCCGGAAGGTTGATGCCATGGGCGCCAGGAGCATTGACGTGCGGCCGGAAGTTCAGGACACATTCAACAAGGAAATCGACCGCTGGGGAAACGCCAGCGTCATGGTGCAAGGTGGTTGTGAGAGCTACTACCGGGCAGGTGGTGACGGTGGGGTCTTTACGCATTGGCCGAATACGGTTGCAAGTTATGTGGATGCCACCCGCGAAATGGACAGCACGCATTTTTATTTCGATGAAATAAATGAGGATGTACACGCCATGGATTCGTTGCGTTGAAAATGCATTTTGCTGTGCTGAACAGGCAGCCAACATTTCAGGAGCGCGCGTTTTGGCGGCGTGAAGCAGCCGGGTATTGGCCGGGAAGGGCGTTTTGCCGAGCTGATCGGGTTCACGTATGCAAAGAATGTGCATTGGCAGTTTGCCTGAGGGTTGGCGCTGTGCAGATGAAAACAGGCCTTAGACTGGCTGACACAGGGCATGCAAGCGCCACGCGCCGAGCGCCCTGCATTTGAAGGATCCCCATGAACGCCAACGCGCCTCTTCCTCACTCCGGTTCTGGTTCTGATCCGGACAGCGGCTACCTTGCGTTCTCCATGGTCAAGCGCCGCAACTTCCTGGCGGCAGCTGCCGCAGCGACTGCAGTAGGCATGGGGACGGGTGCCGCACATGCGGCCGACCCGCCGGTAGATCCGCCTGTGCGCCTGGGCGGTGCGCGGGGCGTGACTTCGGTCATTACAGACCAGGACAGGATTTACATGCGCGAAGCCATACGTGTCATGCGCCAGGTCGGTGTGATCGACAGAAGCGCATTTCCCTTTGGCGCGGTCATCGTCAGGGATGGCAAGGTCATCGCGACATCCGGCAACACGGTGTGGAAAGACCGCGACCCTACAGCGCACGCCGAGATCAACGCCATCCGCGAGGCCTGCCGTGTCGCTGGCTCCACCGAGCTGGCCGGTGCCATTCTCTACACCAGCTGCGAATGCTGCCCGATGTGCTATGCGGCAGCCTACTTTGCGCGCATCGACAAGATCTTCTACGCCGCTGGCTGGCGCGATGCAGGCTTTCCTGAAAGCAATTTCAATGTTTACGACGACATGACAAGGCCGTATCCGCAGCGCGTGCTGGCGCCGGAGCAAATGCTGCAGGAAGAAGGCAAGGCCGTCTGGGACGAGTTTCGCAAATTGCCGGAAAAGCGTTAGCCTGGCGGCAGCATTTTTGCTATTCTTTTAATAGCTGCTCACGCATATATTTAAAGGGCTGCAGCCGTTTTTGGCATCTAAAATGAACCGTTTTTGGCCTTTTCAGGCTTCCTGAACGACTGTCAGAGCCCGATTGAGGCCAAAAAGGCCAAAATGTTAACCTGGAAGTTAACATTTGCCTTTTTGACTGGTTTCAGAGGTTTGACCGGTTACCCGGCACCGGATACGGGTTGCCTATGACTAGCGCACTTCGCGTATGGTTTTGACTGTGGCAGAGAAGCCCGCTGTGCAATAGGCGGGGCGGTTGCCGGCGCTCATGCAATCTGCTTCTTCAGCGTGGGCAGACCGGCTGACGGCCAGCGCCAGTGCCTGCATGCCTATGGGCGAGACAGCCAGGTCAAGAAATGGCCCGGCTTCCTGGCCCACCAGCTGGCCTATGTCGCGCTGGTTTCTTGAAAAAATCACCATCAGCCGGTTGTTGCCTTCCGGGCCGCCGGCCACAAGCGGCCAACTGGGGCGGGGCAGGTCCAGCGATTGCCCGGTGCTGACGCGGTTGTCGCGGTCACTGGTGTTGGGGAACAGCATGACGGCATTCTTGCCGTCGCCCGTGGCCTGGAACACATAGACATAACCATCTGCCGGTGCCCGCACCTTCATCTGCAGGTTTTCCTTGTCTATCTTCAGCGTTGTGGGTGCTTCCACCAAAAGCGGCAGGGTTTTGTCGCTGCGCTCAGCAATCGCGTCAAAGGCCTGCTGCGGGTTGTAGACCTGCGGCCAGCCCTGCGTGGACAGTGCACTGCTGAGGTAGGCCGACTTGGCAGCGGCAGGGCGGTTGGCCAGCGTTCCCTGGGCGGCGCTGCTCAGCAGCTGCTCCTTGAAAGCGGCACTCAGATCGCCGCGAACCGGCCGGTAGCCAAGGTCACCGGTGATGGTCATGTTGTGCGGTTTGAATTGTGTATTGCCTGCCAGCGCCAGGTTGATGCCTTCCTGGGCGCAGGCACGGAGTTCGTCCACCGTCTGTGAGCGCCCCCGGCCGGTGGCCATGCAGCGCAAAAAGCTCGACGTGGCCAGCCCGCCGCTCTGTTCATCGTCGAGCGACACCTCGTTGAAGCGCGCAGCTGCGGCGTAGATGTATTTGTTGCCAACGGCGCGCGTGCCGCCGGGCGGCGTGCGCAGCATGTTGGCCACTTCGGCACAGTTGGAGCCATCGGCGCGCGCCACAAACTTGGGTGTGAAGCGTTGCTGGCCGCCCACCGCGCGCGTGGCTGCCAGCCCACCCGAGTGGCATGCGTCAAAAAATACAAAAAGGTTGTCCGTGATGCGGGACAGCGGGCGCAGCAGCTCGGCCATTTCGCTGCTGCTGAACAGGGCCTGGTCATAGGTGATCAGGCCTTCCAGGCAGCTGCCTGGTTTGGCCGGATCTGCCGTGCGGCCGCCATGACCGCTGTAATAAATGAGAACCGGATCATCGGGCTTGATGTCCTTGGCAAGCTGCGCCAGCGTGGCGCTCATGGCGGCCTTGGTGACCTGCCTGTCGCGGTAGATGCTGACCCGGTCTTGCGAGATGCCCATCAGCTGCGCCATGGCCACGGCGCTGTCCATGTCGCGGGGCACGCCCTTGAGGTCGCGTATGCCGGTGTTGGGGGCGTATTGGGATATGCCGAAGACCACGGCATGCCCGGTGTTTGTGAGGACTGGGGCCTCAGGCGCAGGTGCGATAAGCGCCTGCAGTGCGCTGAAAAAATTGGGTCCGGATTGTGCCGGCGCAGCAGGTGCGGTTGCAGCCTGTGCGGCGACAGGTGCCGGTGATGCTGCCGGTGTTGGTGTGGCTGCGACTGCTGCTGCGGGCGCCGGATTGTCTATTTTTTCAATCACGATACGGTTCATCCATCCTTCCTTGCCCTGGTGGCGCACCTTCCACCAGATGCCGTCACGCGCGAGGAACTCGACCTTCTCGCCGCGCGACACCGAGCCCAGTGACGTGGATGAAAAGCTGGCCTCGGTGTACATGTCGCCGCCCGGCCAGCGCACTGTTCCATACTCTTTGGCGGGTGCCTGGGCCTGCGTCAGCACGGGCACCGCCATGGCGATGACAAGCGCGGCCAGCAGGCCGCGCCAGGTGGGAGATTTAAGGTATTGCATAGACGTTGACATCCTTTCCGAAGTTCATCAGCAGGGGTTCCTGGTTCAGCCTGATTTTTTGTGACAGCAGCATGGTTTCACGGCGGGCGTATTCGCCAAGTTCTTTCACGGTCACGATGCGGTCGGCATTCTTGTCGGCGACGCCGGTGCGCAGGCCCTTGAGCAGCGTGTGGGTAAAGAGCCCGTTGCCTTCATAACCGTCAAGGGCTTCTTCCGTGGCGCTGGCAGAGGCAAAAATATGCAGGCCCATGTTGCGCGCCAGCACGGCCAGGCGTGCGTCGTACAGCCCGCGCACCAGCGAACTGGCGCCACCGGCATGACAGGTATCAAGGATGACGAGCTGGTTGAAGGCCTTGATGCGGCGGGTGGCTTCGAGGATATCGTTGGTCGAAAACAGGCTGTCTTCGCGTTCCTTGCCATCCCAGTCCTGCAGCACGATGCCGTAAGCGGCGTTGTTGTCCAGCGTGCCGTGACTGGCCACATACCAGACCAGAATGTCATTAGCGCGGACTTCGCGTTGGAGGTCTGTCAGGACGGCGTCCAGGCCCGCACGCGTCGCCTGCTGGTTCTGCACCATGCGCACGATCACGGCTGAGTCACGGTAAGTCGCGCCAAGCCTCTCGCGGAAGGCGTTGGCAACATCAGTCGAGTCTTTCACGCCGTTGGCCAGCGCGGGTGCCGCATTGGCATTCTTGAAAACGTCAATGCCAACGGCCAGAACAAAGATGCGCGGGGCCGCTGCTGTACCTGCCGCCTGCACGGTACGTGTCACAGGCCGGGCATTCAGGTTGCCGGCACCGTTGAAGCCAACAACAGAAAAGACGTTTTCTCCCGCAGCAAGCTCCGCCTCGACCTGGCCGTCCAGTTGCGGCAGCACTTTGGGTGCGCTGGCAGGGTCCTGCTGCGCCTGTACGGCCAGCCGCAATGCGCGGGTGACAGCCTGCTCTGCGCGTGCGGGGCTCTGCTTTTGCGCGGTGATTTCAGGTCCTGGGGTTGCACCGGCCGTCTGTCGGACGAGCCCCGTACGTACGACTGCACGGTTGAAGACTTCCAGCAGCTTGCCGTTGTGAAGCACGCGTACCTCACCTACGCCGCCGCCTTGTGTGTCTGCGCGAAAGTCCAGCCTGATCTTTTGCCCGGCCGTGAATGTGCCTTCGGACAAGCGCAGTGCAACCTGGGGTGGCGGCTGCTTGAGCGCGTCCTGCAGCGTGACTGTGATGAGCGGCGCAATCGGCTGCCCGGCCAGAGCGCGCTCGACAATGTCAGGACGGTAGAACACGTCATAGAACTGGTCAATGCCATAGACCTTGCCGTCCATGCGCACATTCACCCAGCGGTCGCCTTCCTGTGACGCAACGAAGTAACCCTCGGGCGTGATGGTGATCCACTCGTCGTTGTCGAAGCGGATCATGCGGGCGATCTCGCCGCCGTCGGTGCCCGACAGCAGCCGGATTGCGCCATCAGAAGATCCTGCGGCCAGCCGCTTGTCACCAGTCATGAAAGTCAGAAGGTGCGGGCTTGGCGAAGGCAATTGCCTGCTCCAGCGCGGCACGGGTTCGCCATTTGCGGGCCAGTCCCAGAGCACCGTCCAGCCCGTGGTGTCGGCGGCCGCAATCGTTTGGCCATCCGCTGCCAGCGCCAGGGCTTTCACCGGCCGCAGGCTGTCCGACGCCTTGACGAAATACTTGCGTGCCGCCTGGCGCGTGTCCCACACCGAGAGGTTGGTGCCGCCGTTGGTGATGGCCATCTGCCCTGAAGGGTGTGCAAGGATCAGGTCGACGGTCAGGCTTTGCGCGAGGTCCCACTTTCGCAGGGTTTTTCCGTCGGACAGGTCCACAGCCATCAGCCAGGCCTCATGCGCCATGTCGTAGGGCAGGCCTTTGGTCGTGCCCGTGACCCACAAGGTGCGCTCGTTCGCCGAGATGGCCATGGCCAGAACCAGCCCGGGCACGGCGATCTCATGGCGGTGGACGCGCTCGCCGGAGGCCAGGCGTTCCTGGACAAAGACACGCGGCTCAAGCGGCGTTGCCGTGGCGGTTGGTGTCTGCCCCCCCATCGGAATCCCCGCCACTGCCGTGAACCGCTGTGACGGCGACTGAACCATGACGTCGGTCCGGTAGGAGCCGGGCTCTTTCACCGGCGAGGGCGAAGCCGGGTTTGCCGCTGCCGGGGCTTTGTCCTTCGCCGCCTGGCCTGCCGCCACAAACAGGTCGCCGGGTTTGCCGTCCCAGGGTTCGTAGCCAAAGTGGTCGAACTGAAGCTCGCCTTTGCCGTCTGCGGTGGCCTGGCGCAGCAGGTAGGTGCGCAGTGGCGGCAGCAATATCGTCCCGGGGAAAAACGGTGCCACCGACACAAAACGTCCCTGGGTGTCCAGCGACAGGTCGGTGGGCACGCTGCGTTGCCAGTCGACCACGCGCTCCAGCCGGCCGGTCTTGAGGTCCCATTGCGCGGCACGGTTGATCGGGCTGAGCATGCCGAGCGGGCCGTAGAGCGTGTCCACACGCTGCACACGTTCGGGTGTCCAGTCGCCGGGCTTGCCGAACTCCTCGCGCAACTGCGCGGCCTGAACGTAATTCTCCTTGCCTGCGATTCGCGGCCTGCCGTCTGTGGCCATCAGCCGGTTGAGTTTGTCGCTGGCGATGATCTGGCGTGGTGACAGTCCCCGGCCTTCCAGCGTCTGTACCAGGCGCAAGGGTTGTGTGCCTGCAGTGTCAAACTCATAGACGCGCACCGCTTCGTCCCACATGGCCAGCGCGAACCGCGGTGCCGTGCCTGCGGTGCCTCGTACCGGCACTGCCGAAAAATCAAGGCTGCCGCGCAAAAAGGGCGTACCACCGCGTGCATTGCGCTGGTTGCGTGCATCCGCCAGCGGCGCACCATCAGCCACACGCCACAGGCGAACAGATTCATGCTCGCTGATGGACCTGAAGCCTCCGGTCAGCATCACTGTCATGTCAATTTGTGCGGCGGAGGCCAGGAGTTTTCCGTCGGGAGAAAAGGCCAGCGCGAACACATTGCCAGCATGGCCTTTCAGCCTGCGGATTTCGCGGCCGGTGGCAGCGTCCAGCAACACAACGTCGCGGCTGGTTGCGCCCATCATGGTTCCGTGTGCGACAGCCAGCATGCTGCCGTCGGGCGACAGCGCCAGGGATGAAGTGGACTCGGATACTTTCGCCAGCAGGGTGGCCGGCGCGCCGCCACTAAGGCTTGTCACCAGCACGCTGCCATCCCGGCGTGCGACAAATGCCTTCTGCTGGTCGGCCGACAGCACCATGGTTGTGTAGTTGGGCGCTGTCGCGCCGGTTTCGCCGGGCAGTCGTGGAACGATGGTTTGCACGGCGCCAGCCTGGCCTAGAGCCCAGCGGCGCAGGCCGTCTTCTTCGCCCAGTGACCATGCACCACGAGAGTCGGGTGTGGCAATCACCGCCTGGACAAAACCCGTGTGGCCCTTCCAGGTCTGCAGCACTTCGCCGGATGTCACGCGGGCCATCACCACCTCATTGCCGGAACGCGCGCCGCCGGAAGAAATCACCATGCTGGCATCGGGTGTGAAGGCCAGGCCCATGCAAACGCCGGTATGGCGATACACCTCGCGCAACTGGCGGCCGGCTGCGGCATCCCAGGCAAGCACCAGGCCGGCGCCGTCGCAAGTGGCTACGTGCTTGCCATCCGGCGCATAGCGAACCATGGTCGCATGCAGTGAGTTGCCCGTTTGCACAAACACTTCGGCGGCAGCCGCAGGGCCGCCGGCTGACGGCGCTGCCGTCTGCGCCATGGCACTGGCCATGACTGTCATGCAGCCGACCGCACCGAGAACACGCTGCCACGGGGCTGGACTATTTTTTTGCATTGCAGTTACCACCATTTGATAAAACCAAGCAGGCCTGTGACCCAGTCGAGCACCACCAGCGCGGCCACCACGGAGGCCGAGCTGATCATCATGGCACGCAGGCCTAACCGGTGCGCATCGACACCTGCTGCCGTGTTCTGTGTGCCCGGCCAGGCATACAGCATGGTGGCCAGGCTGCATGACAGCCCCAGAAGAAATGCAGTGACCAGGCTGCGCAACCAGCTCCAGGGTGATACGAGGCTGAACACCGCATCGGTGGCCTGACGCAAGTCGCCTATGGCAAGTACAAAAGAGGCCGCGAAGCCGGAGACCAGCGTCAGCGCGATGATGATGAAGCTTGCTGCTGCTGCCACGACAGCGTGCGCGGCCAGCAGGGGAACGCCGGGATAGGCGGCAGGTGAGGCCTGCAGTCGCGCCAGCGCAGCAAACTCGCCGCGGGCATGGCGCTGTGACAACTCGAGTGCAAGTGTGGGCGCCCTTTGCATGGCCAGTGCCTGCGCCGCCGCCATAGGCGCGCCGTAAATCACCCAGACCGGCCACAAGGTGGCAAACGCACTCGCTGCAGAGCCGCCGAGCGTTGAAGGAAGGGTCACAAAAAGCAGGGCGCCCACCATCAGCGATATCACGATGGCTGCGGGCATGAGCTCCGACAGCAGGGTGTCGCGTTCACGCCGCATCAATGCACGCGGCAAAGGCAAGCGCCAGTGGTTGCGGTGTGCCCAAAGCTGCGCCACAGCCGCACCTCGCAGGCGTGCCGCGTGATGCAATCGGTTGAAACTGGCGGCAGCTGCGTTCATCGGGCCCACTGTTTGAAGGCTTCTTCTTCGGGACGCTCTGCTGAAAGTGCGCGCCACAGCAGAAGCGCATCGTGCGGCAGCGATTCGCCTTCGAGCGTCATGGCGCGTGCCACACGTTGCGGAAAGCTGGTGGGCATGGCGCCGATTTTTGTGCGCCGCTCGTCGGTGTCGTCGATGATGCGGAAACGCCCAATGCGCGATATTCCCGGCGGGTCGGACAGCACTTCGGCACGCCATTCATAGTCGCCTGCAGCAAGTTCTGCGGGCACTGTCCATTGCTGCGCAGACGTCACGGTTTGCGCAGCAGCCGATTGAGAACCTGCAGGCGTCACAGTGACGCGCAGGTTGCTTCCTGCAGCAGCCTGCCAGAGCAGGGTGGGCTGCTTGCCGAGCACGTCTACATTGTTCGGGCTGACGATGCGCAGGGCAGGGCTGCCGCGCATGACGACGGCGCCCAAGGCCATGCGTTCGCGCTGCGCGGGCTCCAGTTTGGCCATGGCCTGCGTTGCCGGTGCGGCCATGGCGCGTGCTTTCGGGGCCGCACCCTGCAGGGCCGAAGGTTTGGCAGATTCGAGGCGGTAACGGCCGGGGCCGGTGAATTGCCACTCCTGCGAGTTTGGCAAATAAACCAGTGTGGCAGCTGCGCCCGCAGGCAAACGGAGTTCTGCGCCGGTTGGCAGGTAGTCGAGAACGTTCAGGCGCGCAGTCTTGCCCGCAGCACTGACCTCCACCTCGCCGCTGCGGTCCAGCGCCATGGCCAGCCCCTGTGCCTGGGCTGCTGCCTGCAACATCAGGCAAGCCAGCCCCAGAGACAAGTTCGCAAAATACTTTCCGAAAATACCTTGGTGCTTCATCGCGTTTACCTCGCTATCAATGTGTAGACAGGCAGGGTGTTGCCCGCGTCTGCGGAAAGTCCGGACAGGCGTTCAAGGCCGGTATGTCCCACGCTCTCGGCCACCTGTGCCGACACCAGTACCCTGAATCCGGCGCTGGTCGTAGCGCCTGCAGCTGCCGTGGCCAGTTGCAGGGCCTGATCTACGGCCTCACCTACAAGAACAAAGGGGCTGGATTTTTTCATCGGCACCTGGCCTGTTACCACCGGCCCTGCTGCGATGCCTATCGACAGCTGCGGCAGTGCGCCTTGCGCATCGGCAACGGCGGCGCCCCAGGCGGCCCGGGAACGTGTGATGGCCAGCGCAGCTTCCAGCGCAGCCCGCTGCGGGTTGCGCAGCGGCAGCGGCGCGCCGAAATAAGCCAGCACCCCGGTGCCCTGAAAGCGGTCCACCATGCCGCCTGCGCGCTGCACGGCACGCTGCACCGCATCGAAGTAGTGAGAAAGCGCGCGCAGGGCCGTATCAGCCTGCGCGTTTGCAAAAACCGCATGCTGCTCAGGTATCTGCACCCACATCACCGTGGCCTGCTGGCGCTGCGGGGCCAGCTCGCCCACACCGCCACTGAGGTCAGATGCCAGCACGCGCTTGAGCAGCCGCGGGTTGACATGCCCTGCAAACGCATGGGTGATGCGCGCACGCTGGTGTGACAGGCGCATGGATTCCAGTCCCTGGCGCGCCATATAGGCCAGCTTGGCTGACAGCAGCAGGGCGGCAGGCGAGAGTGCATAACCCAGCCACAGGGCATAGAGGCCTATGGCGGGCAGCATGGCAAACAATGTCCAGTAGGCCAGGTTCTTTTTGAAGCCGTAACCAAACCAGCACAGGCAGACCAGCGCGGTCAGCGCCGACACCACCCAGCGCGGCACCGCCTGTATGTAGCCGTTGTTCAGCGCAGAGCGCAGGATTTGCGCATGCAGCATGACACCCGGCACGCGGGTGTTGCCGGGCTCTGCCGCATACAGCGCGACCGGCACACGCAATCTGTCTTCCAGTGGCAACACGACACCGACCAGCACCGGCTTGCCGCCAAAAGTGGCGCGCAGCTTTTGTACGTTGCCCTCAGTCTGCCACTGCAGCACCTGTGCCATCGACACGGTGGTGAAAGCGTCGCCGGTGCGGTAGTCGATCAAACCCTGGCCGCGAGCGGGGGCGCCCAGTTCGGCTGCCATCTTCTCGGCCAGCCCCTGGTGATTACCACTGCCACCGCACTGCGCAGACATCACGCGGCGCACCACCGAGTCTTCGTCAAAACACACGACCGCCGAAGCGAGTTGTTGTGATCCGATCAACACTGTGAAGCCGGGGAAGATGGCGCGCGGCTGCAGGTCGTCGTCCAGTGTCTGCGCCACCACCAGTTTGAGTTTGCCGCGCGCCTGCAGCAGCGGCAGCATCAGGCTGCGGTCAATGTCAGGCACGACGCCATTGAACGACTTGGCAGGCAGCACGATGTCCAGCCCCACAACGGAGGGTTGTGCCACCACCATCGCGTCAACCAATGCCCCCAGGCGTTTGTGCCACAGGGCAAAGGGTTCATCGAAGGCGCGAAAGCTCGCTTCATCGGCAGCGATGATGACCACGTCGTTGGCCACGGGCTGGTGTGTGATGTGCCTGAGCAGCTTCAGGCTCTGGTCATAGAGCTTCCACTCCGCGTACTGAAACCCCGCCCATGACTGCACCAGCAGGGCCACCAGCAACACGCCCACGTAACCCGCAATGCCCACGCGTGGTCCGCCCGCGATGAGCCAGAGCCTGACTTGCCTGATGCGCGCCTTGGTCCAGTCCATGCTGCGCCCGTTGGTTCTCAGTTGGCCCGCGCGTTGTCGCGCAAGGCTTTGCCGGCGGATTCGGCCCGGTCGGCCAGCCCCTGGTAGTGCCTGGCGGTGTCGCCCGCACCTGCTGCGGCATGTGCCTGCGAAAGCAGCCGCAGGTCGAGCAGTACGCGTTCCGCGAGGCCCAGGGCACGGTCAAGCTGAAGTGCTTCCGATGCAACGGCCACCGCTGCACCCGGTTGCTGCAAGGCGAGTTGTGCCTGGGCCTGCAGGCGCAATGCATTGGCACGCTCTGCACTGGCTTGCGGTTTGAGTGTGGGTGGATTACTGGCCGCGAGCGCTGGCATCGTCAGTGCCTGGCCTGCCAGTTGCAATGCGGCGGCAGGCTGTTGTTGAGCCAGGGCCGAGCGCGCACGCAGCACGGTCAACGCAGCTGCATCAGTGCAGGCTGCGCCGCAAATTGCTGATGCACTGGCCAGTTGCCGGTCAGCCCTTGCGGTATCGCCCTGCGCCAGGTAAATCGCCGAGGCACGCCCATGCGCCGTGACCAGCGTGGCACTGTCCAGTGCTGAAGGCTCGGCCAGCACCTTGTTGACCGTGGCCAGTGCTTCGGTGTTGTTGCCTGATTGCGATGCGATGCGCGACAGGCTCAGCAGGGCCCCAGCCCGGCCCTTCACATCGTCGAGCGACTCATATACATTCAGCGCCCGCGTGTATTCGTGCCGTGCGCCGCTCAGGTCACCCTGCGCAAAAGCGGTGGCACCGCGCTGCATGCTGGCCTGCGCAAATGTTGCGGCAGCGTTGTTGGCTGGAGGTTTGGAACCGCACGCTGCCAGCAGCGTCGTCAACAAAAAAGCCAGTATGAAGCGCATGAACATCCAGCCCTTCATTTGCGCCCCTCAAAACTGTCCAGCGGAAGCGTTGAAGGCTCAGCCGGGCTCGCCGCGCCCGAAAAGGGCCAACTGCCTTTCAGGCCTGTCGTGATCTCGGCCGCATCCTGTGCTGCAGTGCGCCCCGAGCGCACGATGGCCGGTATGTCGTTGCGCGATTCACGCAGGATCTGCTTAACATCGGCGCTGGCCGACCTGGCGTTTTCAAGCGTGTCTTTGGTCTTGTCCAGCGCTTGTGGCAAATCGTTGTTCAGGGTCTTCAGCAAGCCCTGCACCTCACCCACTACTTTTGCCCGGTCGCTGTCGATATTGCCGACCAGCACCCGCGCGCTTTCGCTGGTTTGCCTGAACTGCCCTGACATCGCCTGG
Organism: Pseudomonadota bacterium; assembly: GCA_040385325.1. Taxonomy (GTDB): domain Bacteria; phylum Pseudomonadota; class Gammaproteobacteria; order Burkholderiales; family Burkholderiaceae_C; genus Polaromonas. The sequence continues at coordinate 3,440 of JAZKHN010000347.1, read as the reverse complement.
ATGTTGGCAAGCGTTGCTGTCAACGAGCTGCTCACCGTTTGGCGCATGGCAGCGGCTTCATTGGTCAGCTTGCGGGTGTCATCAAGAATGGGGTCGATCTTGCCAAGTGCTATCGAAAGTTTGTCGACCGCCACCTTGACTGTGGCCATGACGTCGTCGAGTTCATTGCCCGCATCCACCGGCAGGGTCTGCCCACCGGCCAGTCGCTGGCCCTCACGCGAGCCCGGCAGCAGTTCGATGAACTTGCCGGCAATAGGGCTGTCGCGCCCGAACTTTGCGCTGGCGTTGGCGCCCAGCAGTTCCATTTTTTCGGTTTCTATGCGAAGCCGCACGCGCACACTGAGGTTTTTCTCAAGCTTGATGTCATCGACCTCGCCTATCTTGAAACCCTTCAGCCGCACCTGTGTGCCGGCCTGTATGCCGCTGGCACCAGCTATTTCAATGTAGACGTGTGAGGTCGGTGTGAACCAGCCCTGGCGCCATGCAGAGGTCAGCACCAGAAACACGGCCGCCACGATGGCCAGCGCCAGCCATGCATGCCCGGGGCTCTTGCGTGTGCGCATCGCAAACTCCTGCAGGTCGGGTTCGGCAGGCAACGTTGACGAAGTAACGGGGCTCATGACAGCAACTCCTTCAATGCGGCGCGCAGGTTGCCAGCGCGATTCATGTCATGGGTTGCCCAGACCAGGGTGCGCCAGGGGTATTGCCGCGTAAAACTGCTGCTGAAGCGTTGTACGTCGAGAAGCGAGTCATCCCACTCTGCAGCGTCAATGATCAGGACATCGGGGTCAGCCATCAATGCCCGGCCAACCTTGGCCTGCATCACTGCCTCAGCCGTGGCTGTGTCAGGAAACAGGCTTGCCCAGGCCGGCCAGTCCACCGGGCAACCGGCGTTGTCAAACAGGCTGTCAATTTCCGGAACCAGGTGTCGGGGCAGACTGCCGTCGTAAAGCGCTGCTTCCAGCGTGAGGTTATCGTGCAGGCGCAGGTCGGCTATCAGTGCACCGCTGAACAGCCTGACGGTGATGTCCTGCCTTTGGTTGAGTGTGAGGATGTCGGTATCCATGGAGGCCCGATCGGGCCACATGGCAAGCACAACACCCCCGTGGTCAAGAAGCGGGAACTGATCTCCCATGCAGACCTGGCCGGCAAGCCCCTGGGCTGTCGCGACGCCGGCGCGATGAGCATGCAGGGTCGTCATAGGTCCTGCCCACCATAAGCAGCGCTTGTCGATACATGAGCAGCCATTTTTAACGACCTATCCTTGCAACATTGACCGAGGGGTGATCTTGTTTCGGATTGTAATAAGTCGTTACTACAGCAGTCCTGTTACTTTCACCAATGGTGGGGTGATTCCAACACTGTCGCCAGCCACGCAACTGACGTCTTTCACGAGCCGTCCTGTTACATCTGCGGATTGCCCGTTTTCGCACCTCTTTTCAGAAATGCAAGGTCGTTTTTTTCACCAAATGTGGTGCGCACGTAAAGGCAAATCGCCAGAGCCACCAGACTGGCAAGCTGGAATTTCAGAAGGCTGTAGATGGAAGGGGTCGGTGTGTCGATATACATGGGCATTCCCGGCACCATCGTGCCGGACAGGATGGCCCCGAGGATGAACAGCGAGATGACCAGATAGAAAAAGACAAAACAGATGACAGCCGCACAAAGGAAGTTGACTGTCCAGCGCAGGGCTGCCATGTGATGTCCCCGGGATGATGCGATCGCGGTCAGCGATGGTGTGCAAAGAGTGGAGCGGGTGATGGGAATCGAACCCACGCTATTTGCTTGGGAAGCAAAAGTTCTGCCATTGAACTACACCCGCGTGCTGCCATTGTAAAACGGTGCCCGGACTTTCAGTTGCTCACCGCGCCAGCGGCCTGCAGGCTGCGCGAATGATGCGTTCTACCGGGTTCGGCGTCACACCGCGAAACTGCATGACGCGGGGCTCTGCCCTGGTGTAGCTGGTAGTGATGTGGGATTCACCTGCCCAGACGGGCTGCAGGTAGTAGCTGATCTGCTGGAAATAGCCGACCTTGCTGGCGCAGTCAAATTCAACTGTCGCTGTGTATGAGCGAAAGGGGATGCCGTCCCAGTTGATTCTTTGCATCGATCGGCTCACGCGAATCCTCATCACGCGGTGGTCGTCTACCGTACTGACAGGAATCGGGTTCACTTCGATGGTGTCGAGGCTGGGGTCTTTTCTGTCGCCCATGACAGTCAGCCAGTCTCCAGCCTGTGCCATGCAGGCGCCAGACAGAAGAAGGCTCAAGGCGACAAAAAACCGTTTCATTTCTTCCCAGGGTGTGTTGGGCTCGAACAGGAAGCAAAGCCAGCATGCCGTTGTGCAGCACCCCCGAATTTAACCTTTTTCGAGGTTGCTGTTACATATTTCAGACCGGCGTGTTGTAAAGCGCGTCAAACGGAACTGGTCTTGCCAAAGGGCGGCCGGTGACGTGCCGTTGACCGTGTTCAGGGTGTCCAGGGAACATATCAGTCCCCTCAGCCGACACTGATGTGCCCTGGCTCAGGGAAACCCCGCTAATCACACGAGACTGATGCCGGGGCGATACACAGCCTGGCCGTAGAAGGCGACATTTTCAGCCCACGCCAGTTGCGAGACAGGCCGCACCCGATGATCAGGCGCGTTCAGCCACCCAGCCCTGAACCGACTTCAATGCATCACCGAGCTTGCTCGCATCCGTACCGCCAGCCATGGCCATGTCCGCCTTGCCGCCGCCCTTGCCGCCCACCTGCTGGGCCACAAAGTTGACCAGCTCGCCCGCTTTGACCTTGCCCGTGCTGTCGGCAGTCACGCCGGCCGCGATCTGCACCTTGTCGCCATCGACGGCCGCCAGCACGATCACGGCGGTCTTGAGTTTGTCTTTCAGCTTGTCCATGGTGTCGCGCAGGGTCTTGGCATCCGCGCCTTCGAGCTTGGCTGCCAGCACCTTCAGGCCCTTGATATCCACAGCCTGGGTAAGCAGTTCATCGCCCTGTGAGGATGCCAGCTTGCCCTTGAGCGCGGCGATTTCTTTCTCCAGCGACTTGACCTGGTCCAGCACCTGGCCGATGCGGCCCTGCAGCTCGCTCGGGCTGGCCTTGAGCGAACCTGCCGCCGCCTCAACAGCAGCTTCCAGATTCTGCAGGTAAGCCAGCGCGTTCTCGCCCGTCACCGCTTCAATACGGCGCACGCCCGCGGCCACGCCGCTTTCGCTCACCACCTTGAAGAGACCTATGTCACCGGTGCGGCCCACGTGCACGCCGCCGCAGAGTTCCTTGCTGGAGCCGATGGTCAGCACGCGCACCGTCTCGCCGTACTTCTCGCCGAAAAGCATCATCGCGCCGGATTTTTGCGCGTCTTCCATGGCCATCACGCTGGCATCGGTTGCCACGTTGGACAAAATTTCGGCATTCACGCGCGCCTCGATCTCGCGGATCTG
>JAZKHN010000346.1:0-8698 GCA_040385325.1 Pseudomonadota bacterium | reverse complement strand
GGCAAGAACTGCAGGAAAGTCCCGCCGAGAAGATTCTGGACGTAAGTGATCACAGCCCGCCGGGTCTTCTCTGTCAGCACCACGGCCAGCAGGTCGAGGCGGCCGATGATCTTGCCGAACTCGCGCTCAAAACTCAGGTTGCGTTCGCGCTCTGATATTTCATCGGCCAGCAGCAGCGGCTGGCCGGCGGCGTTGCGCCGGTTCGACAGCATCCACACCGCAATCTCGATGTTGCGCGCCGCGTTGTAGATGTATTGCGCATCGAGCTGGTCGGTCAGGTAAAACACCGTCTTGTTGCCATGCGCGGTGACCAGCATGTCGGCGCTGGCGAAAATGAAGGCGGCCACGCGGTCGCCCCTGAAGTCAGGGCCCAGTGCGAGTGACAGCGCTGCAATGTCGCGCCGCCCCTGCAGCTCGGGCCAGGGCGCCTGCGAGGCAATCGTGGCGCGCAGTTTTTCAAGCACCGCCTCGCGGCTGGCACCGGCCTTGCGCCATTCGGCCGGGTTGCGGCGATAGAGTTTGTCGGCCAGGCGCAGCAGGCTGTCGATGTTGTCACGCATGCCCAGCGTGGCCATGCGGTTGATGTCGGACTGCGCCAGCTCTGTTGAGCTCATGGCCGCGCCCTGCGCTTCGCCGCGCGGTGTGGGGGCTGGCGGCGCGCTGGCGCATGCGGTCAGGAACACAACAAAAAACAACAGTGCCGGGCGCAGGGCTGTCATGTGTGCATTCAGGTCGCCGCACCGACGGGTACGGGCAGCGATGCATCTGCATGTAAACCCGTTTGCTGCGCAAACGCATTGAGCGACTGCCGGAACAGGTGGCGTGCCGCCTTGCTGGCATGCTGAAGGCGCACAAAGTCATGAGGCATGCCGGGCGCGCCGTAAAACTCGCAGCGCGCGCCGGCTTCGCGCAGCCAGTCATAGAGTGCGGCCGCATCGTCATGCACGCAATCCTGTTCGGCCGCGACGATGACCACCACCGGCGGGCGCTGTACCGGCTGGTTGCCATGCAGCAGCACGGCACGCTCGTCCCAGATCTGCCAGCGGCCGCCCAGCAGGCTGTGCCAGCTGCGTACCGCATCGTCGCGCGAAAAAGTCAGTGAATTGGCGCAGCGAATATAGCTGGCGGTGTTGAAGTCGGGCTTGACCAGTGGCGTGAGCGCCAACACCGCATCGACGCTGCCGGGTGTTTGCCGCGCCATGCGCCAGGCGGCCTGCAGGCCGAGATGCGCGCCACTGCCGTCACCGCCCACCATCAGGCGGTCGGTGTTGACCGCGAGTTTTTCACGCGCCCTGGCCAGGGTCATCAGCGCCTGAAGCGCCTGCTCGGCGGGCTGTAGAAAACCGCGGCCGGGCTCCTGCGCGATGTGCACGCTGGCCACTGCCACATTCAGGTCGCTGCAGATCTGCCGGCACAGCATTTCATGGCTGTCCAGACTGCCGGCCAGCCAGCCGCCGCCATGGAAGAAGGCCATAAGCACCGGCTTCTCCACGCCTTCAGGCATGTACAGACGCGCCTCAAGGCGGGTCTTTTCGCCCGAGGACAGTACGTTGAGGTGAAACGGTCCCGACAGAACCTTGAGCGGTTCTACCGGTTCGGGCAGTGTTTTTGATACCGCCTCATAACGCCTTGCAAATGCGGCCAGATCGTTGGGGTCGCGCGGCAGCGGGTGCTCAAGGTGCAGGCGCTGCAGGAATAAAAACAGTTCTGCGTCCATCATCGGGACAGCAACTTGAAGGTGTGGCAGGCCGGGCGGGCAACAGGCATGCCCTGTACTTTAACTGCGATGCGGCAGGATTTGAAGCTAAAGCACGCCGCTGGAGAGCAGCACGCGGTGATCAATCTTCAGGCAGTGGTCCTGCACCGTGAGCAGACCGGCTTCTTCGGCTTTGGCTGCTGCCTGCGGGTTGCTGATGCCGAGCTGCATCCACACCGCCTTCGCACCGATGGCGATGGCCTCATCAACGATGGGCGGAATGTCTTCGCTGTTGCGAAAGCAGTTCACCAGGTCAATCTTTTCGTGCTGCGATGCGGCGGTCAGCGAGGCATAGGCTTTTTCACCCAGCACTTCAACTTCGTTCGGGTTGATCGGGATGATGCGGTAGCCGTGGCCCTGCATGTAACGCGACACATCAAAACTCGCACGGTGCGGTTTGGGGGACAGGCCCACCACGGCAATCGTGCGGCAGTTTTTGAGGATGTGCGGGATGCGGTCTGCTGGCGCGATGCTGTCCATGCGGGTGTCCTTGATTCTCTTGAGCCGTTTACTTATGTTTTGTACTTGACCGAACAGCCATAGGCCCGGCTGACCGCCACACTGACGGGCTTGCCGGCCAGCGACTCTGTCAAGCCCTGGCGCACAAAGTTGGTGGCCGTTTTGATGTCATCGGCACGCGACGAGGCAATGCTGTCGATGGCACCCGCATAAACCAGCTGCCCCTGCGGGTTGACTATATACATGTGCGGCGTGGTTTTGGCACCGTAGAGCTGGCCAATCTTTCCCGACTCGTCCATCAGCACGGCGCTGGGTTTGGCCTGCTTCTCGGTCACCCAGCCGGCCAGTTTGGCGGGCGCCAGGTAATCGTAGCTTTGAGTCTCGGTCGAGTTGATGGCCAGCCACACCACGCCCTTGTCGGTGAACTCTTTTTGCAGCGACTGCATGTTGCCGCTGTAGTGTTTGCGCACATAGGGGCAGCCCGGGTTGGTCCACTCCAGCACCACCAGCTTGCCCTTGAAGTCGCTGAGCTTGTGCGTATTGCCCCCAGTGTCAACAGCTGAAAAATCAGGTGCGGCCTGGCCGACAGTTGCGGCGGCGTGCGCGGTGCCGATGAAGGGCGCAGAGAATGATGCAATCACGGGTGAGGCTGCCAGCGAGGCAGAAAAAATGCGGCGGTTCAACATGGCAACACTCCTTCAAAACAAACATGGAACAGGAGGAAATTACAGTTTAGCCAGCTCGGCCCTGACCTCACTGACAGAAAGGATTTCAGACAGCACGACGGGGGCGCGGCCCGGTTTGTAAATGACATACACCGGCACGCCGCTGCGGCCCAGCTGCGTGAGCGCAGCGGTCACGGCCGGGTCGCGGCGCGTCCAGTCGGCGCGCAGCAGCGCCACTTTTTTGGCAGCCATGTCAGCCATCACGTCGGCATTGGCCAGCGTGGTTTTTTTGTTGTACTGGCAGGTCACGCACCAGGCGGCGGTGAAGTCCACAAACACGCTCTGGCCCTGGGCTGCGAGCTGGTCCACACGACCCGGCTCCCAGTTTTGCCAGCCCTGCGCGTTATTGCTGGCCTGGGTTGATGAAGGTGCATCCATCAACTTGACGACGTTAGGGCCAAATGACCACAGTGCGACAGCCAGCAACGCAACGCTCACTGTCGATAGCGCCACACGCGCACGTCCGCTTTGTGTGAAAGCCCAGATCGCCAGCGCCATCAGCACCAGCAGGCCCAGCAGCGCACCCGCGCCGTCAATACCGCTTTGCTGGCCGATCACCCACACCAGCCACGCAACGGTCGCAAACATCGGAAAGGCCATCAGTTGCCGGAAGGTCACCATCCATGGGCCGGGGCGCGGCAACACATTGGCCACAGCCGGTATCACGCTGGCAGCCAGGTAAGGCAGGGCCATGCCCAGGCCTATGGCGGCAAACACGGCGAGCGCTTCAACCGCAGGCAGGCCGATGGCATAGCCCAGCGAAGCCCCCATGAAGGGCGCGGTGCAGGGCGAGGCGATGGCGGTCGCGAGCACGCCCGACAAAAATGCATTGACCGTCGGGTTTTTCGCCTGCGCACCAGCCAGGCGGCCAGGCACAAAACTGCCAAACTCAAACAGCCCCGCCATGTTCAGGCCCATAAGCGTGAAGAGCACAGCCAGCGCCGCCACCACTGCCGGGCTTTGCAGCTGAAAGCCCCAGCCGAGCTGTTCGCCCGCGGCACGCAAACCCAGCAGCAGCGCACCCAGCGCCAGAAAAGACAGCACCACACCCGCCGTGTAGGCCAGCCCGGTCCGCACGCGTTCGGCCCGGTCTTTGACGTGCACAAAGCCCACCACCTTGATGGCCAGCACCGGGAAGACGCAGGGCATGAGGTTGAGGATCAAGCCGCCCAGCAACGCGCCCAGAAGTGCGGCCAGCAGGCCAATCGGTGAGGTGTTGTTTTGTATGGGTGCTGCGCCTGACGAGGAATTGGCCCTGAGCGCCGCTTCAAGCGCGGGCGGTACGGTGGCTGCCGCGGCAATCTTTGGCCATTCGTTTTTGACAGGCGCTTCGATGCGGTAAGCCGCATCATTAAAAGCAACGACGAGCGGCATGGCGGTCGGGCTTTCACTGCGCTGGCCAGAAAGCGGCACATTGGCCGTCCACACCGCGCCCTGCCAGGCCTGCTGCCATTTGCCTGCAGGTTCAATCACACCGCCGGTTTCGGGGAAGAACTCCAGCGTCTTGCCCTGCAGCGCTGGCGGCAGGCCGGCCAGCGATACCTTGATGGCCTGGCCTTCGACGTTGACCTGGCTGTTGCCTGTGGGCAGCGCCTTGGGTGTGGCGGCAAAAGTGTCCTGGAAAATCCTGCCGCTGGCACCCAGCGAGCTTCTGGCCGGAATGCTGAGCGAGAACTCGCCTTCCTGCGGAATGCATTCCTTGCGGCAGATCAGCCAGCTGGCCTTGAGTTTGATGTCGAGCTGCGATCCGCTAAACGTCTGCGCCACTGTGACAGGCACGGGCAGAAGCACGGTTTTTTCATAGCCGTAGTTGGCCAGCGTACCGATCGGGATTTTTTTCGGCGTGGGCCAGGCAATCTCGCCAGCGTCCAGACCGGCAGGCAACTGCCATTCAAGCACGGTCGGCAGGCCCGAATCGCCCGAATTCTTCCAGTAGGTGTGCCACTCGGGCTGGTGGTCCAGCTGCAGGCCCAGCCAGACCTGCTTGCCCGGCGCAACGCCATCAGGTGCCCAGGCCAGCAGTTCGGCCCGTACCTGGTCGGTGGTGACCACGGGTTTGGCGGCGCTGCGGCTGCCCAGGGCCAGCATGCTGCTGCCCGGCGCTTGTGCATGCGCGCCCAAGGCCAGGGCGGCGAGAAAGGCCAGTGCGGCCAGCGACCGGGGAAAAATGGGGGGAACGTTCATGCTGAGGGTGTGAGGTGAGCGGGCGGGCTTTAGTTCCTGCCCGGGCGGGCAGCCGGCCCGTCCATCCGGGCTGTGTGTATTGGTCCGTCGACAGCAGTTTTCATTACAGCGCCTTTGGCCCACAGCCGTGGGTCAGCGCCAACTACAGCGCCGCGCCCTGCTCATCCTCAAGATGCACCCGCAGTATGCAGCCCACGGCGTCAGCCAGCCTGCCCATGGTCAGCATCGACAGGTTGGCCCGGCCACCAAACAGCTGGGTGATGTAGCTGCGCGAGGTGCCCATGCGCTGCGCCAGTTCCACATGCGTCAGGCCCAGGGCGAGCATGCGGGTGTTGATGTCGATGAGAAAAGTGACGGCTGCGTGTTCATGCGTGCCGGCGTCGGCCGTTGCCAGGCGCTCGTGCAGGGCAGCCAGGGTTTTGTTGCTCATGGTGGGTTCCTGTGCGGGAGTTGGTTAAAAGTTAACCCCTATATTAACATTTTGGTGAAAAGTTAATATGGAGGTTAACTTTTCCGGTTTTTCTCTGGTTTTGATTTGCCGAAACCTGCTTTCGAGGCCAAAAAAGTGCCGTTTTCAGGCATTAAATCGGCCACAACCCTTTAAATACAAGCGTAAACAGCTATCAAAAATATAGCAAATTGCCATCTCAGGCAGTTTCTCAGGCCTGCGCGATGCCCCGCTGGTTTGATAATGCCGGCATGCCTTCCCCGCAAACGTCGCCGCCACTGCCTGCCATCGTCCTGGCGACGCTGAACGCGAAGTACATCCATGCCTCGCTGGGCCTGCGTTACCTGCTAGCCAACATGGACACACACGGCGGTGCCGGCCTGCGGGCGCAGACGCAGTTGCGCGAGTTCGTCATCCAGCAAAAGCCGCTGCAGATTGTTGAAGAGCTGCTGGCGCTGTCGCCCCGGGTCATCGGTTTCGGCATCTATATATGGAACGTGGTCGAAACCACCCAGGTCGTGCAGCTGCTGAAAACGCTGCGGCCCGACATCACCATAGTGCTCGGCGGCCCGGAGGTGAGTTTTGAAACCGGCGAGCAGGAGATCTGCAAACTCGCCGACCATATCGTCACCGGCTGGGGTGATGTGAGCTTTCCCAAACTCTGCCGCGCGCTACTCGACGGACCGCAGCCGCTCATGAAGGTGATTGCCGGCGAACAACCTGCGCTCGAAGCGCTGCAACTGCCGTACTCTGAATACACAGACGAAGACCTCGCCAAACGCCTGCTCTACGTCGAGGCCTCGCGCGGCTGCCCCTTCAAGTGTGAGTTCTGCCTGAGCGCCCTCGACAAGACCGCCTGGGCTTTCGATCTCGACCGGTTCATGGCAGAGATGGACACGCTTTACCAGCGCGGCGCGCGCAACTTCAAGTTCGTCGACCGCACCTTCAACCTCAAGGTCGAGTTTTCGGTGCGCATCCTGCAGTACTTCCTGGACCGCATGGCGCCCGACCTGTTCGTGCATTTCGAGGTCGTGCCCGACAGCCTGCCCGACCGGCTTAAAGATTTGATCAGGCAGTTCCCGGCCGGCTCGCTGCAGTTTGAGGTCGGCATACAGAGCTTTAACCCCGAAGTGCAACAGCGCATCTCGCGCAAGCAGGACAACCTCAAGACGGCAGACAACCTGCGCTGGCTTGTCACTGAAAGCCAGGCCCATGTACATGCCGACCTGATCTTCGGCCTGCCCGGCGAAACGCTGGAGAGTTTTGCAGAAGGTTTCGACCGCCTGCATGCGCTGGCGCCGCATGAGATCCAGTTCGGCATATTGAAACGCCTGCGCGGCACGCCGATCACCCGCCACACGGTGGACTTTGCGATGACCTACGACCCGCAGACGCCCTACACCATCCTGCAGAACTCGACGGTCGATTTCAGCAGCATGCAGCGCATCAAGCGCTTTGCCCGCTACTGGGAGATGGTCGCCAACTCGGGGCGATTTTCTGCCGCGTTGAATTTGCTGTTGTCGCCCGGTTCGGCATTTGGCAACTTCCTCGCCTTCAGCGACAGGCTCTGGGCCACGACGGGCAAGACGCACGAGTTCGCGCTTGAGAAGCTGCATGATTTGCTGTTTCAGCACCTGACCGACGTGCGTGGCCTGCCCGTTGATGCGGTGCGCGCCGCCCTGCTGGCCGACTACCAGGCCAGCGGCGCGCGCGGAAGGCCGCAATGCCTCGCTGATGTGCTGGCCGCCGTGCGATCTGCCCCCCAAGAAACGGGCAGCAAGCTGCGGGCGGCGCGGCAGGAGCGCCATGTCAGCCAGAGCCAGCACCGCGAAGACATCCAGAAGGCTGCAGCTGCAGCCTGAAAAAAGACACCGAACATTCACAACCGGATATCCATGAGAACACGCACTGCCTTCTTGCTGCCAGCCGTTATGGCGATGGCGGCTCTGCTCGCCGCCTGCGAGCAGAAACCCACGCCCGTGGCCACCTCGTTGCCAGCTCGTATCGCCTCCATCGACGCGGGCGCCGCCAGGGGTGAAGACGATCCGGCGTCTGCACGCGCGCGCAAGGCGCTGGCCGCCACCGCGCAGGCCTGCAAGGCCAGTGAACTGCAGGTGGCCGAGATGATCGCCAAAGTGCGCAAGGTGCTGGTCGGCGAAGGCAAGACCGTCGTCATGACCGAACTGCTCGAAGCCACGCCGGGCCTGGTGGCCGATGCAACCGTCGATGCCGACACCTGCCAGAAGTTGTATGCCGCCTACACCTTCGCGCGTCAGGGCGGACAAACCCACGACGTGGCGCTGGCTGCCCTCAAAATACGCAAATGACCGCCAGCCAAACAATCCGCTTCTGGGCAGACCTCAAAAGCCCGGACTTCGCAGGCCTGGACCTCGCACGCTGCATCGCGGTGCTGCCGGTCGCCGCCGTCGAGCAGCACGGCCCGCACCTGCCGCTGAACGTCGATGCGTCGCTGGCCGATGGTGTGGTGCAGGCGACGCTGCCGCATCTGAACGCTGATTTGCCCGTGCTGTTTCTGCCCACACAGGCGATTGGTTTCAGCCCCGAACACACCGCCTTCGCCGGGACCTTGACGCTGAAATCCGAGACCGTGATCCGCCTCTGGACGGACATTGCAGAATCCGTCGCTGCCACCGGCGTCAAAAAACTGGTGCTGCTCAATTCACACGGCGGCCAGGTTGGCATGCTCGACATCGTCGCGCGAGATTTGCGTGCACGGCTGGGCATGCTGGTCTACAGCGTCAACTGGTTCAACCTGCCGCTGGTGGGCGACAACGACGAGCTGGTGAACGAGCGCTTCAGCGCCGAAGAACATCGCTTCGGCATCCATGCCGGCGATATCGAAACCTCGATGATGCTGGCGCTCAACCCCGATCAGGTCGACATGGCCAAGGCGCAGGATTTCCAGTCGACATCCAAGGAACGTGCGCAGAAATTCAGCATTCTCGGCGACGGCAAAAGTGCCAAACTGGCGTGGCAAATGCAGGACTACAACCCGCAGGGCGCAGCCGGCAATGCAGCCGCAGCCACGGCAGACAAAGGTCGCGCGGTGCTTGATGCAGCCGGCAAAAGTTTTGCCCAGCTGCTGCTCGAGATCGACAGCCTGCC
>JAZKHN010000345.1:0-24558 GCA_040385325.1 Pseudomonadota bacterium | reverse complement strand
ACCGACACATTGATGACCTTGCTGCCTATGGTCTCGTTGCCCCAGGCCTGCTTGAGCGTACCAGCCAGGTCGGTGAAGTCCAGGCTGAGCACCACGTCTGCATCTTTCAGCACAGCCATGGCACCGGGGGTCAGGAAGGTGCCTGCAGGTGCGGCATACAAAGGATGTGTGGTCGGGAAGGCCGCCCCAACTTTCAGGTCAGTCAGTACCTCGGCATTTAGCTTTTCTGCCAGCCTGATGCGGTCTGCCCAGCCCTCTTCGCTGCGCGAAACGCGGCCCATCAATATCACCGGGCGGCGTGCGTTCGACAGCAACTGCGCAGCTTCCTCAATCGAGTCATCCGAAGGCCTGGCAGGCGGCGCAGGTTTGTAGCGCGCGTAATCCGGCAGTTTGGGTCTTGCATCAAGTTTTGACTCCTGCAACGCGGCATCAAAGCAGACATAAACCGGGCCTTGCGGGGCAGTGGTGGCAATCTGCAGGGCGCGCAGCAGGGCTTCCTGTGCAGCAGGTATCGAGGCAGGCTGTGCATCCCATTTGATGAAGTGGCGAATCAGCGCAGCCTGGTCCTGCGCCGTATGAATCCAGTCGATCCATGGGCGGCGCTTGGCCGCATCGACAGGGCCGGTCGCACCCAGCACGATGACAGGCATGCGGTCAGTCCACGCATCAAAGATGCCCATGGAGCCATGCATCAGCCCCACATTGCTGTGCAGGATGGCGCAAAGCGGTTTGCCTGTGACCTTGGCATAACCCTGGGCAATCGCGACGGCATGCTCTTCATGCAGCACCACAATCATCTGCGGCTTTTCATTGCCGAGGTGATTGACCAGGCTGTCATGCAGGCCCCGAAAGCTCGCACCCGGGTTGAGCAGCACATAAGGAATATCCATGGCCCGCATCATGTCGGCAATGGCATCGCTGCCCCAGACGGTTTCATCAGATGAAGAAGGCTGGGGAATATCGCGGCGTACCACCGGTGTGGCATGTAGAGGTGGTTTGGAAAGGTCAGTCATGAAAGTCCAGGAATTAAAAAGTCTGTAAGGCCTAAAAGTCAGCGAGATAAAAAGTCGTCACGGTCAAACAACCAGCAAACTACGCGCAGTGGTTATTGGGGTCAGACGCCAATTTCGCTGCGGTGCGATGCAGCGCACCCTTCGGGCAAGCCGCAGACTTGGCGAATTTGGACTCTGACCCCAAAAACCAGCGTGGGGGCACCATTTATTCAGGAACGATATTGGCAGCCTTGATGACGGCAGCCCAGCGCTTCTGGTCAGCGGTGATCAATTTATCGAAGTCTGCTGCGGTGCTGCTTTCAGCAAAGATGCCCTGCTCGGCCAGCTTGTTCTGGACATCCGGGGTGGCCAGCGCGCGGCGCAGCTCAGCATTGAGCTTGTTGATGATGGCGGGCGGTGTCTTGCGGGACGCAATCATGCCTATCCAGATATCGCTTTCGTATTTGGGCACCGTCTCTGCAATCGTCGGCACGCCCGGCAGCAGGGCCACCCGCTTGGTACCCGTGGTGCCCAGGGCGCGGATCTTGCCGCTGCGGATATGCGGCAGCGCGGTGTTCATCGGGCAGAACATGATGTCGACTACGCCACCCAGCACATCGATCATTGCCGGCGCCGAACCCTTGTAGGGAATCTGCGTGATGCGCGTGCCGGTCATGGCCTTAAACACTTCAGCGGCCATGTGCTGGGGGCTGCCTGAACCTGCGGACGCATAGGTGAGGCGATCCGGCCTGGCCTTGAGCTGCGTGATGAGCTGGTCCACATTTTTGGCGGTCACGTTGGACGACACCACCAGCACCATGGGTACGCGGCCCAGCATGCTGATGCCCTGCAAATCCTTGCTCACATTGAACGGCAGCTTGGGATACAGCACCGGGTTGACCGACACCGTCTGGTTGGGCGCGATGGCAATCGTGTAACCGTCGCCTTCGGTTTTGGCCATGTATTCGGTCGAGATATTGCCTGCCGCACCCGGCTTGTTCTCGACAATCACCGGCTGGCCGAAGGACTCGGACATCTTCTGACCCAGCACACGGGCCAGCACATCGTTGGAGCCGCCCGGTGGCAGCGGAACGATGATGCGTATGGGCTTGTTCGGGTAGTCAGCCTGCGCAAGCGCAAACGGGCTTGCGAGCAGGGCACCTGCGGCGAGGGCAGAGCCTGCGGCCAGGGATTGACGGCGATTGATGGTCATGTCTTGTCTCCTTGATTTATGGGCACACGCAGTCATCGTAGTGAATACCCCGTATTGATTCAATCTTGAACTTTGAATCAATGTGAGGATGGAGCCCCCACGTTCGTTCACTGCGTGTAGCTCTCTGCCCCCCGAGGGGGCTGGCCTTGCTTGGGGCGGCCCTACGCTGCGGATGGAGCCCCACGTTCGTTCACTGCGTGTAACTCCCTGCCCCCCGAGGGCGCCGCCCGCCTGTGGCCCGGCAAAGCCGGTTCCACGGCTTGGACTTGCAAGAAAGAGACCCCTCGTTCGCCCACTGCGTGTGGCTCGCTGCGCGTAGCTCTCTGCGTCGGGGTTGACGCTTTACACGAGTTTGCCGGGCGCAGGCTCTACAAACTTGGCGCGGGGCCGCAGCAGGGTGCCGGCTGCTCGCTGCTCCTGCACGTGGGCGACCCAGCCTGCGAGCCGGCCCAGTGCAAACAATGCGGCAGGAACTTGGGGAGGCAGACCCATGGCGCGCGCTAAAACGACGAGTGCCAACTCCTGACGCGGAAACAGGCTGTTGCTCAACTTCATCTCGTCCAGAAAATGGAAGATGGCGCGCGTCTGGCGGGTCTGCTGGGTACGCTTGCGGGCAATGTCGAGCAACTGGGCTGCGCGGGGATCGCCTTTGGGATACAGCGGATGGCCAAAGCCCGGCACGCTCAGGCCTTCGGCGTGAAGTTGCCCTGCCCGCTTGACAAGAACAGCCTTGCTGCCGGACTGCCCGAAGAAATCCTCGACACGGTCATACATACGCCCGACATCAACACCTGAGGTCGCACAAAGCGCTGCTGAAAGACAGCTGTGCAGGGTGCCCCCCGCCGAAGCGACCACACGTGCACCCAGGGTTCCCGGCGGCAGTTCGTGGTCAGCCATCAGGATCAGGATGGCACGCAGGGCCTCACTGTTTTCTGCGCTGGCAGGTATGTCGAGCGCATGGGTCAGGCCTTCCACGATGGATTGACCCTTCAGCATGGGACGGTATTTTTTTGCCAGCCCGGCAAAACCGCAGCAGGCCACCACGGTCTGCATGATCTCGCGAGCTGCGGGCAGGGTCTGGCCCTGCGACAGGCGGTCAGGCACGGAGCCGCGCCGCATGCCGAGCAACAAAACCACCAGCGAAAAGGATTCGAGCACGTTGTCGCCCGCCCGCAGGGAAGCTAGGGTTTGGGCCAGCCTGACCAGTTCTGCAGAAGGCTTGCGCACTGGCCAGGCGTCGGTGCGTGTGTTGAGGTCGCCCGTCCAGAGCAACTCAGCAACCGCCTCGAAAGGTGTACCCGAACGCACCAGGTCTGCAGCCAGCCAGCCACGGTAACGCGGGCCTTCAGGCGTGATCTCGGTGATGGAGGTGGGGAATATGGGTTCGCCCCAGTTCATGGCCGATGCCGCAACAGCACCATGGCCAGACCGGGCCAGCGAACGCATCTCCACGCGCTCGATGTCCTCGCGCAGGTAGAGTTTTTCTTTCAGGCCCTTCTGGGCAATGCTGTGTATCCAGCCACGACTCACATAGGCATACAGGGTCTGCGCGCGGACGTTCAGCATCATCATGGCCTCTGCGGCCGATGCGTAATCGCGGCGAAGAAGCTTTTCCGTATCGTCCATGCAATGACTCCGTCCGCCGGACTTTAGCGCATCACGAGAATGAAATTAACCCGGCAGCGCATCAGACAGACCGATACGCATGCCGGGTAGTTGGCACAGGGGTTAGATCTTGAACGCTTCAAGTGCCTCGGGCGCAAAAAGCTCTTCCGGCTTGAGCAAGCGCTTTGAAAGGCCCTGCTCAAAGTGATAACGCAGGAAGGTGCGCAGCGTTGCCTCATTTTTCTCGAAACCGTAAGGCCAGAAGTCTTCGCCCATCTCACGCTTGACCTGCTCCACATGCGATGTCAGCCAGGGCAGCATGGCCTTGAGCGCCGCAGTTTCGTAGAGATCTTCGTAGGTGCGCTTTTGCGATTCCTCAAGCGCCTTCATCATGGAGCGCGCCACCCAGCGGTTGGCCTCGTAGACGTCGCGCCGGATTGCCACCGTGTGCATGATGGGGAATATCCTTGTCTCACTGAAGTAATTGCGCTCCACCTGCTCGTAGTCTTCAAACAGGCGCTTGACCTTGCCACCGCCTTTGAGAAAGCTCGACGGCATGCGGGCGGTGTACAGCGCATCAATCTCGCCATCGAGCAGCATCTGGGCCAGCGTCTGATCGGGGCCAATGCTCTGCACCTTGATATTGGGCGGCAGGTCGAGCCTGATTTTTTCGGAACGGCCGGGCTCTTCCTCTCCGCCTGTGTAGTAGGTCACACTGTCTACAGGAACACCGTAGTGGTCGGACAGGATGCCGCGAATCCAGACCGGTGCAGTCATCTGGTATTCGGGATTGCCGACCTTTTTGCCGATCAGGTCTTTGGCCTCCCGAATACCCGATTTGGCATTCACGTAGATGCACGAGTGGCGAAAAAATCGTGAAGGAAAAACCGGTATCGCCACGAACGGCCGGGGGTCCCTCGACATCGACACGCTATACGAAGACAGTGACATCTCGGCCACGTCAAACTCCTTGTGCCTGAGCATGCGGAAGAAGGTTTCCTCCACCGGCATGTTGAGGTAATTGAGGTCGATGCCGTCGGGCTGCACGCTCCCGTCCATCAGGGCACGGGTGCGGTCGTAGTTCCAGCAGCCGAAGGTAAGTTTGAGTTTTGACATGAAGAAGAAATGGAATTGAGAGCTTGTTTATTCAGGCTTGATGCCCGATGCAACGATGGCCTTGGCCAGGCGTTCGTTTTCACCGAGGATGGCCCGGCCGTAATCTGCTGGGCCGCTGCCGATCGATTCGATACCGGCATTGTTCAGTGTCTGCAGAACCTCGGGCATTTTTGCGATCTGCGCCATTTCATTGCTGATACGCTCTATCGCACTCGCGGGTGTGCCTGTTGCAGCCAGCACACCGACGATAGGCGCGAAGTCAAAACCGGGAATCGTTTCAGCGATGGCTGGCACGTTGGGTTCCTGGCTGGAACGTTGGGCAGCGTTGTTGGCCAGCAGCTTGACCTGCCCGCCTTTGACAAAGCCCACCAGCGACGGCAATGCAGAAAATAACACCTCCACCTGCCCGCCAATCAGCGCAGGAACAGACTGGCCCGTCCCCTTGAAAGGCACGTGCGTGATCTGCAGGCCAAGCGAGGCCTTCAGGGCTTCCATGGTCAGGTGATGCGTACTGCCTATGCCTGATGAACCGTAGTTGAGGGTCCCGGGTTTGGCCTTGGCCAGCGCGATGAACTCCTGAAAGGTATTGGCAGGCACCTTGGGATGAACTGCAAGGTAGAGCGGCGCACGCGCGGCCAGCGAGACCGGCATGAAATCACGCTTGTAGTCGTAACCCAGATTTTTATAGATGGCCGGATTGATTGAAAACATCGAGCCATCAGTCACCAGGAAGGTATAGCCATCTTTGGGAGACGTGGCGAGCACCTGCGCCGCCACAACCCCGTTGGCGCCCGGGCGGTTGTCCACCACCACCGACTGCCCCAATCTGTCGCCCAGCCGCTGGGCAAAGATGCGCGCCACCGTATCGGGCAGGCCCCCGGCCGCATAGGGCACGACAAACTTGATGGGGCGGTTGGGGTAGGCGCCCTGCGCGCTGGCGGCAAAGGGCAGCCATGTGCCTGCGGCCAGCATGAGGGAAGCCAATGCGATAAATCGGCGAGATGTTTTCATGGGTTTGTCTCCAGGTTGTTTATCGTGATGTCTGTCGTTAAAGCCGCAAAGCATGTCACCGTTCACACGGGATCAGGTTGAATAAGACGGCTCCAGTGCAGGCTCTTTTTTGTCCCACACATAGCTGCCCGCGAAGGCGCGCCAGTCGCTGGCCTTGGGAATGATGGCCTGGTAGGCCACCACACTTGGAGGAATGCGAAGGTCCCCGGTGCCGATGGCAGGCGCGCCCGACTGGAAGGCGCGCACAGCTTCAAGCATCTGTTTGCGGAACTCCACCACCGCCATGTCGCTGGCACCCAGGCGCTCATGCGTGCGGTCGGCAATCGGTCCCATGGTGACCCACATGGCAATGTCCTGATTGGGGAAGCCCGTGATGCCTGTGAAGTTGCCCGCCTTCATCGCATCTCGGTCCTGCCAGAAATTATTGGCGCGGTTGCGCAGAGGCACATATTTGTCGTCAAGGTCAGGTCCGATTTGCTGGCCGAGAAACTTCCGCCATGTATCGGTGTCGGGCGTCGTGTCGGGATGGCCCCAGGCAATGAAATAGAACGCCGTGTTCGTGTCGTCCATGGGCACGTTGATATTGGCAACGTTGTACAGGTTGTTGGGTGGTATCAACACCGCAGAAGGGGCCACAAAAACCGTAGAGCGGATGTAGTCATTGACTGCCGCATTCTTGATGGGCCTGCGTATCGCGGCGTAACGGAAACCATAATCACCCTTTTCAACCTGCATGCGCGGTGCCTTGTCGGTTGAGGGGCGCAACCAGTTGGTGTCGGTGGCCTCAGCGCCCTCAACGCGTGCAGGCACCATGTCCGACGAGTGCAGGCTGGAGCTGTGAGCCGAATCAATCGCGCCCTCGAGGATTTGCGCCCAGTTGCAGGGAATCAGCGCCTTGGCAATCGTCACCTTGGCATCGGCCGTGGGGGCCCAGGCGGGGGGTACAAACTCGGGCATGGATTCTTTCGGCCCCATGTAGGCCCAGACAAAGCCGCCCCACTCCTGGACCGGGTAGGCCAGGTGTTTGACCTTCTGCGCAAAGCCGCTGGCTACCGGCTCGGACACCATCTCCAGCACGTTGCCCTCGACGTCCATTTTCCAGCCGTGATACAGGCAGCGCAGGCCGCAATCTTCATTGCGTCCGAACACCAGTGACACACGGCGATGCGGGCAGTACTCGTCCATCACGCCGACACGGCCATTGGTATCGCGAAACACCACCAGATCTTCGCCAAACACACGGGCTTTCACGGGTGTGCCATCGGGTTCGCTGACTTCTTCAATCAGGCAGACAGGCATCCAGTGCCGGCGCATAAGCTGGCCCATGGGGGCCTTGCCTTCCACGCGGCACAGCAGTTCATTTTCCTCGTGAGTCAACATGTGTCATATCCTTCAGCCGGATGAAATTGAAATCTTCCCGAAACACCTTGCAACAGCAGGCAAACGGGATTATTCTTAGATGACTAAGATTATCCCCGGATGCGGGGTTTGTCAAGAATTTTCACGGAGACAAAGATGAGCGTTAACCCTGAACCCGCAGTGCCGGGCGACCCGTCTGAACCTGATTTTTTCAGGCTCAAGGTAGCACAGAAAAAGAAATTGGCAGAGGGTATTTACCTGTTCGAACTGCGCCATTCAGAGGGCGCCACCTTGCCCGCTTTTACAGCCGGTTCACACCTGACAGTGGAGGTGCCCATGGGAGCCAGACGCAACTACTCACTGTGCAGCGACCCGGCCGACCGCGACTTCTACCAGATCGCCGTCAAACGCGATGCTGCCGGCCGTGGCGGCTCCATCAGCATGGCAGACGAGGTTAATGAAGGCGATCTGCTGTCGGTCAGCGCACCGCGCAACAACTTCGAGCTGCACCCGCGCGCAACGAAATTCCTTTTCGTGGCCGGCGGTATCGGCATCACGCCGGTGATGTCGATGATGCGGCACCTGCAAGCCCAGGGCAATGACCAGTTCAGGCTGATTTACTGTACACGGGACCCTGAGAGCACCGCTTTCCTTGAAGACCTGCAGGGCACCGAATTCGCAGGCAAGGTAGAGGTTCATCATGACCACGGCGACATCAACAACGCCCTCGATTTCTGGCCCGTGTTTGAAACCCCGACGAACGCGCACGTGTATTGCTGCGGCCCGCGCGGCCTGATGGATGCCGTGGCTGACATGTCCGGACACTGGCCATCGGGCGCGGTACATTTTGAAAGTTTTGGAGTGGACGCCAGCGCCTATGCGGCCAATACGCCTTTCAATGTTCGGCTGCAAAAAAGCGGTACCACCGTACCAGTTCCCGCCGACAAATCCATTCTTGAAGCGCTTCGTGGTGCCGGTATTCGTATCACGAGCTCCTGCGAAAGCGGCACCTGTGGATCGTGCAAGACAACATTGCTGTCGGGTGAGGTGGAGCACCGCGACATGGTGCTCAGCGACGAGGAAAAGGAAAACCACATCATGGTTTGCGTCTCGCGTGCAAAATCAGCCGAACTTGTACTGGACCTATGAGCGCACCAGCCGGCAATCTGAAGATAGGCGTCGCAGGACTGGGCCGCGCTTTCACCCTGATGCTGCCCACCTTTGTTGGCGACAGTCGCGTCAGCCTTACCGGCGCGACCGACCCGATTGCCGCGGCCCGCACACAATTTGAGAAAGATTTCGCTGCGCCCACGTTTGACTCCCTGGAGGCCATGTGTGCCAGTCCGGATGTTGATGTGGTCTACATTGCTTCGCCGCACCAGTTTCACGCCGACCATGCGTGTATCGCGGCCTCGCACGGCAAACATATCCTGGTTGAAAAACCGATGGCGTTGTCCATCGATGAGTGCACGCGCATGATTGGCGCAGCCCGAAAGGCCGGCGTGCACCTGATCGTCGGTCACAGTCACAGCTTCAATACTCCCATCAAACGCACGCTTGAGCTGATAGACAGTGGCAAGTACGGCAAGGTGAGAATGATCACCGCCATGAACTTCACGGACTTCCTGTTCCGCCCCCGCAGGCCGGAGGAACTCGACACCCAGGCGGGCGGAGGCGTGATCCACAGCCAGGCAACCCACCAGATTGACATCGTTCGCCTCCTGGCCGGCGGCATGACCACATCTGTGCAGGCCCATACCGGCGCATGGGATGCCACACGGCCCACCGAAGGGGCCTACAGCGCCCTGCTCGGTTTTGAAAGCGGTGTGTTCGCAACGGCGATATACAGCGGTTACGCACACTACGATTCCGACGAATTGATGGGCAACATCGGGGAAATGGGTCAGTCGAAATCTGCCGGGGACTATGGGTCAGCCCGCAGGCGCCTCCAAACTGCGCAGACAGCCGGCGACGAAGCCCGGCTGAAGGCCGCCCGCAACTATGGCGGCAACCTGTACGCGGGCCAGTCTGTCCCGCCTGCTGCCCCTTTGGCCCATCAGCATTTCGGCCACCTCATCGTGAGCTGCGAAAAGGCTGATTTGAGACCCACCCCTTCAGGAGTCGAGATTTTTGCCGACGACCAGCGTGGTTTTGAAGCACTGCCGCATCCGGCTGTGCCCCGCAACGAGGTCATAGATGAGCTATATGCCGCGGTCATTGAAGGCAAGCCGCCCCTGCACAGCGGGGAATGGGCCAGAGCCACGACCGAGGTTTGCCTGGCTATCCTGACGGCTGCCCGCACTCAGAGCTCTATCACACTGCATCATCAGGTAGCATTACGTGGCCATGAAAACCGAAACACATAACATCCTGAGACACTGGAGAGAGGCTGTTCCAAATGACCGCCTGGCCCATCTGATACGTGATACAGAACGCGCCTTCAGGCGTGCGCTTCAGATCAGGCTGGCCGAATACGGCGTACCTTTCGGGCACTGGAGTTTTCTGCGCATCCTGTGGGAGTCAGACGGATTGACGCAGAAGGAACTGAGTGTGCGCGCAGGGGTGATGGAGCCCACCACCTTTGCTGCCATGAAGGCCATGGAAGCGCAGGGCTATATCGTGCGCAAGCAGTTGCCCACAAACAAAAAGAACATCTACGTTCACCTGACGGAAACGGGGCGGAGCCTCAAGAAACGGCTGGTGCCCCATGCCGAGGACACAAATCAGATCAGCACCAGGGGCGTCAGCGCAGATGATCTTGCCATCACACGCAGGGTCCTGCTGAGCATGATCGACAACCTTGCCACCGACGAAAGTGAACGTGCCGAGCTGGAGCAGACGGTTAAAGAGCGCAAAAAGACCAGCGGCAAGACCTGCTGATCTTTTTGAAGAAACTGACCTTTAATCCAGAAGGCGTCGCTGCTCCATCCAATCGATATAGCTGGTAGCTGCCAGGGCAAGCAAATCCGGCTGCCCCACAAAATAATGCGTGGCGCCCTTGATGCACTGCATGGTCTTGTCGACGCTGCCCGCAGCATCGTAAATGCGCTGCGTATGCGGCTGCGGCACAGCATCATCAGCACTGTGCTCAATGGCCAGCATGGGCACCGAAATACCCGCGGCACTTTTTTCGCCATGTGCATTGGTGTCAGGCGACCACTGCGACATCCATGAACGCAAGGTTGAGAATCGCGCAGAACCCACAGGTCCGTTGTTCACGGTTTCAGGATTGCCCATGAAGCAGGTGCCTATTGGCCTGTCGTTGGGGTCAATTGAAGCATCCAGGAAACGCGGCTCGGCCATGGTGCGGTGCGTGACGAAACCACGCTCCATTTCAAGCCCGCCCTTTTTGCGAAGGTCTTCAAGAACCTGCTTCACCCAGTCTGTCCGCCTTTGGATCCGGGTTTGCTGGCCTGCGCGGAACTTTTTGAGGAATTCTGCGGTATAGGGTGGCTTGATGTCGGGGTTGTAGAGATTAAGTTCCGGGTCCACACGGTCAGGATCGTTCTCGTCAGTGACAGAGGGATCAATCCAGTCAGCCAGCACGACGGCTCGCGATATATGAGCCGCCTGGAAGATGAAGCCGTCCGCCGGTATCAGTTCAGCCGCAATAATGTTGCAGGGATCGCCCGCTGGTGTGTGCGTGACGCTGGGCTTTTCTGCCTGCGATTGATAGAACAGCGACAGCGATCCGCCGCCCGACCAGCCGGCCATCACGATCTTTTCGTAACCCCATACTTCCTTCGCGTGGCGCACGTAAGCACCCAGGTCAACCACGACGTTTTCCATGATGAGTGCACTGTCATTACGGGCATAACGACTTGCTGCGCAAAGCACATGCACGCCGCGTTCGGCCATGGCACGGGGCATGGGGAGCAACTGCAACGTAGACGCCGGATGCATGTAGATCACCAGCGTTTTTGATGGCCGGCCTTTCGGAAGGTAACGAATGCCCTCCAGGTTGATCACCCCCTGGTTGCCGGCAAAACCATACACCTCCTTGAAAGTCGTTTTTTCGGCAAACTTGACGTGCACCCACTCGGCCTGGACCTCAAACCTCTGTATCGAAGACATGAACAATATCCTTGGTGTGATTCAGACTGCAGCGGTTTCGCCGAGACGGGCCTTTTTGTCGCGCATCCACTCGTCGCAGGCCGCACGTGCATTCTTGCGAAAAGCCAGTTGCTCTTCGGTGCTGGTGGTGTTGACTGTGAGTTCAAGCCGTATGCCGTTGGGGTCAAAAAAGTAAATGGAGCGGAACTGGCCTTCGTGCAGTTTGGGGCCCAGCACCTCGACACCTGCCGCTTCAAGCCGTTTTTTGGCTTCATCCACTTTCGCCTCGGATTCCACCTGCAGCGCCAGATGGTTAACCCAGCCCGGCGTGTTGGGCGATGGCTCTGCAGCTGTGTTGTCGCCCAGGTCAAAAAATGCGACGCAGCTGCCATCTGTCATCTCGAAAAACAGGTGGGCAAAAATGCCCTGCTCTCCGGTACTGACGACATCACCGCGGACCACATGCGTCAGGGGCAGACCCATGATGTCTTCATAAAAATGCCTCGTCTCTTCCGCATCGCGGCAACGATAGGCCACATGATTGAGGCCATTGACAGGCACAAAATTTGCCATGGTGTTCTCCTTTTTTTATGCAGCAGTACGCTGCGTTGGTAGGTGTTGTGTGACCTGGTCGAGCCAGGTTTTGTCGCTTGAGAGAGAGGTCAACTCAGCGAGTGCTTCATCCCGGGTTTGTGTCCATCGTTCGACGACCCGGACGTCGTCGCCGTCATCTTCCTGCCAGGAGAACTCCAGCCTTATGCCATTGGGGTCCATGAAGTAAACCGACCACGTGCCTGCACCCACGGGTATCGGGCCGATGATGGGCACATCAGCAGATTTCAGCCGGCCATGCAGCTGGTTGAAGCGCTCCTCGGTCGTCGTGAACGAGCAGTGCTGCATGGCAGCAATGGCATCACGGTCACCTTTGTCTTTTGCGCCCTTGGGCATTTCAAAAAAAGCCACCATGGTGTCGCCGCCAGCATCAAAGAAGTAATGGCGCAGGTTCTCAAATGGCGGGTTGCCGCGGTTGCCGGTTCCGGTACCCAGGCCAGGCGGTACCTTCAAGGCATGCACCAGCGGCATGCCCAGTACACGGGTATAAAAGTCGATGGTCATTTTCATGTCATCTGTATTGAGTGCCAGATGGTGAATGCCGCGCGTCATGGGCTTTTCAGAATGCTGAAGCCGTGTGGACGTCTGTTTCATGCAAGCCCCCTTCTTTTTTTCAGGATTGGGTTGAATGCGTTTGCGCAAGATTGAAATACAGCTGCCCAAGGTCGGGCCGGGTGGCAAGACTGGCACTGGCCTCGGTCAGCGCAATGCGGCCCTTGATCATCACGTAGGCTTTGCTGGTAAATGGCAGCGCGATATCCAGTTTCTGCTCGACCAGCACCATGGTCAGGCCGGCGTTTCGCAATGTATTGAGCGTGCGGCGAATTTCTTCCACAACCTTGGGCGCAAGACCAAGAAAAGGCTCATCGAGCAGCAGCACTCGCGGCGACGACATCAGCGCACGTCCTATGGCCACCATCTGCTGCTCACCGCCCGAAAGCGTGCCTGTCAGCTGGTGGCGACGTTCCGCGAGACGCGGAAAGAGCTTGTAGACGTAGTCAAAGCGATCCTGCACGCTGGCGGCGTTTCGCCCTGCAAGCCGCACAGTGCCCAGGCGCAGGTTGTCCTCGACCGACATCGGCGCAAACATGCGCCGCCCTTCGGGTACCTGCACCAGACCATGGCCAACGATGTCGTGCGTCGGCATCTCCATGAGGTCCTGGCCATCCATCATCACTTTGCCACTGCGCTCGCGCAGGGTTCCTGACAGCGCTGCCAGCAGGGTCGATTTACCAGCGCCGTTGGGACCAAGCAGGGCAATCGTCTCCCCGCGGGCGATCTGCAGGCTGACGCCCTGCACCACCGGTCCATGACCATAACCGGCATAAAGATCAGAAATTTCAAGCATCGCCAATAGCCCCCACATCACCGAGATAGGCGGCTACAACCGCAGCATCAGCCTGAACCTCTGCAGGTGTGCCCTGAGCAATCTTGCGCCCGAAATTAAGCACCACAACCCGGTCGGCCAACGCCATCAGGAAGCGCATGTCGTGTTCGATCAACAGCACGGCAATGCCGCGCTGTGCAATTTGCCGGATGATCTCCGACAGGCGTTCGCATTCCTGCGGTGTGAGGCCGGCAGCAGGCTCATCGAACAACATGAGCTTCGGCTCTGCCGCCAGACCTCGTGCAATTTCAAGCAAACGACCCTGTCCGAAAGAAAGCGTGCCCACGTCAGCATTGCGCCACTCGCCCAGGCCGACGAAATCAACCAGTTCATCGGCGCGCCGGGCCGACGCGGCCTCTGCCTGGGCAGCGCCGCGAGTGCCAGCCAGCACCTTCCACAGTGAACCCTGAAAACGGGTGTGCATGCCGACCATCACGTTCTCGCGCACAGACATGCTGGCAAAGGGCTTGTTGTGCTGGAAGGTCCGCACAATGCCACGCGCGGCCATTGCGTGCGTTGGCAGGCCGTTCAGAACCTCTCCGTTAAAGCTCAGACTACCGGTTGAGCAAGGCAGTGCTCCTGCAATCATGCTGAAGGTTGTGCTCTTGCCTGCACCGTTTGGACCTATCACACCAAGGATTTCCCCGGCATTGACTTCAAGGTCAACATCGGCGACGGCAACCAGGCCACCAAAGCGTTTGCCGAGCCCGCGACAGAAAAGAAGTGAGTTTTCGCTCATGCCTTGCTCCCTCTTGCCAGCCGCTCTTTCAGCCAGTCCCACAATCCAATCACGCCCTTGGGCTGGAACAGCACGACTGCCACCATGAAAACACCAAACACCAGCGCATGGTGATGGCCGATGATGGGAGACAGCACCAGCGGCAACAGATACAGAAGTACCGCGCCGATAATGGCCCCCGCATGACGACCGCTGCCACCCACAATCACCATGAAAAGCAACAGGAAGGAATTCGGCAATCCAAAAATGGGCGGGTTCACCGTGTTGTCAACAAAGGCGTACACCATGCCCGCAACACCTGCCATCGCACTTGTGATGGTGTAGGCAATGATCTTGGTGCTCGC
Organism: Pseudomonadota bacterium; assembly: GCA_040385325.1. Lineage (GTDB taxonomy): Bacteria > Pseudomonadota > Gammaproteobacteria > Burkholderiales > Burkholderiaceae_C > Polaromonas. The sequence goes on along the minus strand of JAZKHN010000345.1, from coordinate 10,127 downwards.
CACATTGATGCCCATCGCCTTCGCCGCCTCGGAGTCGTCACGCACCGCACGGCAGGCGCGGCCAAACCAGGAACGATCAAGCCGCCAGAGTATGGCCAGCGTTGCAAGCATCAGCACCACAATGACAGCTGTATACCAGGGTCCACTGACCTGCTTGCCGAGCACATCGGGCAAACGGTAGTTGGCAAGGCCTCCCGCAGAGCCGGTCACTGACCCGCCCTCATCCAGCACGACGATGAAAAGCTGTGCAAAAGCAAGCGTCGCCAATGCAAGGTAAAACCCTTCAAGCCGCGTGGCGGGGATCGCCACGATGAGCGCCAGCAACACACATATCGCCACGGTTGCAAGAATGGCCAGCGGCAAAGGCATGCCAACCTGGAAGATCAGGATCACGATCGCATAAGCGCCAATGCCATAGAAGGTGAAATGTGAAAAAGCCACCTGGCCGGCAATACCGAACAGAAAGTTGTAGCTCAGCGCCAGCGTGACCCAGAGCAGCACCTTGCGGTAAACGTCAGTCTGATAGGAACCCAGCATAAAACCGATGGCACTCAAAATGATTGCAGTCACGAGAAAACCGAGAACCTGTTTCATGCCCTTGCCTCCCGCGCGCGCAACAGGCCTGTAGGCCTCAGCAGCAGGAAGAGGATCAGCAGCACCAGCGGCACGCCCATGGCCAGACCCGGCGGAATGGGCGCGTAACGCACCGTCAGTTGCTCGACAAACGCCAGGATGATGCCGCCGAGCAATGCACCTTCAACCCGGCCCACACCGCCAATGACCAGAGCCGTAAAGCCCTGTATGGCCAGCGGCAAACCCATGAGGTAATGCGCAGATACATTGGGCGCCACCAGCAGGCCGGCCAACCCGGCGACCACACCGCTGGCTGCAAATGCAAATGCCGTCACACGGCGCAGGTTGATGCCCATGAGTGAGGCTGCGCGCCTGTCAATGGCAACTGCTTCAAATGACTTGCCTGCCAGCGTGCGTTCAAAGAAATACCAGACTGCAGCAAAAACAGCCATGGTCACCACAATGATGAAAAAGCTTTGATAGGAACCGGCCACAGGCCCAAGTTCAAGCCGGCCGAAACCAAATGCCGGCGGGACCGGCTGGGGGTCAGGGCCGATGCCAAGGGAGACGATTTCGCGAAACACCACGAGCATGCCCAGCAGCGCCAGGATGGGTGCCAGCGGTGGCGCACCACGCTCGACCAGTGGACGCACCGTCAGCCGCTCGGTCAGCCAGCCCACGGCAAACATGCAAACGAGGGTGATCGCCATACCCGCTGCGTAAGGCAGCCCCGCCTGGGTCAGCAAAAGAAAGCCGCCGAATGCGCCCAGCATGGACCACTCCCCGACTGCAAAATTAATGATGCCTGTGGGACGCGTGATCAGCAGATAAGAAAGTGCTGCCAGCCCATAGATGCACCCGCTGGCCAGCGCACCGACGACCAGTTCCAGAAAATCATTCACGTGATGCCCTTATTACTGATGGTTCAGTTTTGAAGCAGGTTACGGCGCACTTCAGTGGGCACCGAGGCCTTCAACCATGCGGTCCGCGGACACCTGATTCGCGGACTCATTTGTTCTCGACGCAGCAGGTGAGGCCACCTGCCGCGATTCAGTTCGCGCCGACGTGAACGACCTTGCCCTGCCTGTCACCTTCGTAAACACGGACCACCATACCATTGGTGTCAAACCCGGTGCGCTTGCCGTCTGCAAAGCCGTAAGCGGCATCGGTGCTGCCCATGACGCCCTTGAAACCTTTGGTCGCCTGCATGGCCGCGCGAACCTTTTCCTTGTCGGTGCCGCCTGCGCGCTTGATGGCATCAGCGACCATCATCACGCCGTCATAGCCGTAGCCGATCAGGTTGTAGGGCTCAGTGCCGGTGTCTTTCTTGTAGGCCTCAACAAAAGTCCTGGTCGCAGGCTTGGCCGGGTCGAATGCATCGACAAAAGTGATGCCGTCGATCAGGCCTTTGGCAGCCGTCATATACACAGGGACTGACATGTTGTAATTTGCAAGCACCGGGGTTTTCAGGCCGAGCTGGCGGTAGGACTTGAGGATCAGCAGGTTCGGACCCGTGGTAATCCCGGTCATGAACAGCGCCTCGGGATTGGCCGCGCGCACCTTCTGCATTTGCGGGTCGGCAGTGGTAGCGCCGCCTGGCACGATCTCTTCAGCCACGATTTGTATGCCGGCGGCCTCCAGGCCGCTCTTGAAGAACTTGTTTGTCAACTGCCCGAGGTCAGAGTTTTCACCAATTAGCGCAACGCGCTTGTAGTTCTTGTTCTTCGCATACGACAACAGGGTCTTGATCTGGGTCGAAGCCAGGGGTCCGGTCTGCCAGAAGTTCGGGTTGTCTACCTGAGTCGTCAGCGTGTCACCGCTGTTCGACGGCGTCATGTGCGGGGTTTTGCTTTCCTTGGTGACCGACTGCGCCTGCTGGGTTGCAGGCGTCAGTGACACGGAGAGGATGAACACGGCACCGGCGTCAACCAGCTTGCGGGCGACTGTAGCGGAGACGTCAGGCTTGGCCTGGTCGTCTTCCACCAGCAACTCAATCTGTTTGCCCAGGATTCCGCCCTTTGCATTGAGTTCCTTGACGGCAAATGTCACGCCTGCGGCAACCGGCTCGGCATAGGCTTTGGCAACGCCGACCTTGTCGGTGATCATGCCGATCTTGATGGTGTTCTGCGCAAATGCAGGCATGGCCATCATGGCTGTACCTACCGCAGCAACAGCCATGACGGAACGGGTGAAGTTGAAGAGTTTGCTTTTCACTGGGTTGTCTCCTTGTAGTTAACCAAAAATCATCGACCAAAAAATCTCTGTTTGAGCAGGTTATGCATAGGCCGGCGCAACGCGAATAGAGAATTGCCCTATGGATTCCACGCATGCCTCGATCAGGTCGCCGGGCTTCACCGGCCCCACGCCTTCGGGCGTGCCGGTCATGATGATGTCGCCGGGCATCAAGGTGTAGAACGAGGATGCAAACTCAATCAGGCGTGCAATGTCGTAAACGAGAAAACTGGTGTTGGACTTCTGGCGCGATTCGCCATTGACGGTCAGCCAGAGATCGAGGTTATTGGGGTCGCTGACTTCATCGGCCGTCACCAGCCATGGGCCTGCCACCGAATACGAGTCGATGGATTTGCGAAAGCACTGGAACTCCGGCCCGCGCAGCGTCATGTCCAGTGTGACGCAATAACCTGCGATGTGATCCATCGCATCTGCCGCCTTGATCTGGTTGCCCTGCTTGCCGATCACGATGCCGAGTTCGACTTCATGGTCGTTGCGACGCTCGGGGAAGCGCAACACGACTTCATCGCTGCAGCCTATCAGCGACGTACCAGCCTTCAGGAACATGCCCCAGTCGCCGATCGATGTAATGTTGCGGCCATGGCCAATGTTGGCGTCGGCCTTGCTCTCTTCAACGTGCGCCTTGTAATTGATAGGCGCACCAATGATCTTGCCGGGGTTGGCGACGGGCGAATCAAACTTCACACTGGTGATCGCGTGGCTTGCGCCCTTTTTTGCCTCGGCCTCAATCGCAACGCGCAGTTGCGGCAAGGCCTCAATCAGCAAATCCTTTTGCGGCAGCGGATAGTTTTGCGCAGGGATCAGCCCCAGCACAGGCGTGACATCAATCACCTTGTCGCCCTGCACCAGGCCAAGCCTGCCGCCATTGAATCTGCAAATCCTCATTTTTGAAGTCCTGTGTCACTTTCTTCGCGCAGGTAGCCCATGCTGGCCACCAGTTCGCGGTCGCTCATGAAAAATAGTTTTGCACTGGCAGTCGTTGTGGTGTGCTCCACCCACTGCCAAAGCGGCACGGTAAACACATCGTTGCGCTGCCATGCAATCGTGCGATCACCAATCACCGATGTACCCTCACCCTCGGCGACCACACAGAGGGCGCTGGCCGTGCTGCGGCTTTTCTGCGTCGTTTTGCCTTTCTCAATCCCCATCAGATAACAGTCAAGCGTCGGCAGCACCGGTCCGCCGCTGCTTGCATCGATGTAGCGCAGCATGCGGCTGCCGTCAGCACGCGGAACGCTCGCAGCAAGCGCCGCAGCAGCACGTTCAGCGCTGTAACGAAAGCGGCTGGGATTGAACATGCCCGTTTGGGCACCCGACTCGTCACATGAGTCAGGACGCAGCGTCGCTCCGTCATTGGGCACTGCAGGCGGCCGTGTGGCGGGCGGCGTGTATGTCACGAGGCCTGGCGCATTCATTTCAAAAAACATGGTGTCCAGGTGATGCGACAGAGGCAGGTCAAGGCCGTCAAACCACACCATGCGGCCTTCACCAGGATGGGTGTGTTCATGCCATGTCCATGAGGGCGTCAGCACCAGGTCGCCCTCGTTCATGGCGCACTGCTCGGCATTGACGGTCGTCACCGCACCGTGACCCTGCATGACAAAGCGCAGCGCTGCCAGCGTGTGGCGATGCGCATGCGCAACTTCGCCGGGCAACAGGGTTTGCAGGCCACCGGAGATGTTGCGCATGGTGTCAACCGATTCGCGGGCTTCCGGATGTGTGAAAAGAAGAACACGCCGCTCGGCATCGGCCATGGCCACTTCATCAACCGCGCGCTGTACCAGCGGTTCCATCGTCTTCCATGACCACAAATGTGCACCCGTGCGCGTTTGTGGCTGACGCGTGGTGATGCGGTGATACCTGTCCCAGAGCGGCTGCGATTGCACCGTGTCCAGGGTTGCGATGAAGTCGGCGTAAGGCGCCGGCGAAACTGCTTGGTCCATTTGTCTCCACGTGGGGATGCGTGTGTGTGGCACTGTGCCGTGCCTTTTAATGCGGCCAGTCTAGTGCGATGTCATATAAATTCCTAATCAAACTGTTTATCAATAAAATCAGTTAAATTGATATGACAAAAATCACAGGTTAACCCTTAAGGGCTTACCTTTACGCAGGAAGCAAATATGGATCTGGTCGACTTCGACATGAACCTGCTACTGACGTTTGATGCGATTTACCGGCATCAAAACCTCTCAGCGGCCGCGATTGAACTGGGCCTGACGCAACCGGCGGTAAGTGCTGCACTCAAGCGCCTGCGCGAACGTTTTGACAACCCGCTGTTTGTGCGCACGTCACACGGCATGCGGCCCACGCCCTACGCAGACAGCATGTCGGTCAAGATCACACGTGCGCTGGACATCGTTCGTGAAGTCGACCAGCCTGAAGACTTCTCGCCGCAAACCACGACGGTTAACTTTCGCGTCTACATCAACGACATCGGCATGCTGCTCATGATGCCGCAGGTGATGACTTACCTGAGCGAACACGCACCGGGTGCACGCCTGTCGATTTTTGATTTGCGCCCGGACGAGGTCATTCCTGCACTCGACAGCGGTGCCATAGACCTGGCCGTCGGCTATTTTCTTGGCATGCCGAACTGGGCCCACCAGCAGGTGGTGCGCAACACGTCATACGTGTGCGCCGTGCGCGGTGACCACCCTGTCATCAAAAACAGTTTGTCGCTGGACCAGTTCGTCAATGCACGGCACGGCATGTACTGGACCAGCGGCTCACCGCACAGCGCGGTAGAGGAAGCCCTCGCCAAACTCGACCTGACGCGTGACGTGATGCTGCGACTTCCGCGTTTTTCGGCCCTGCCGTTTTTCATCTCGCAGTCGGACCTGATCATGACCATCCCGGAGGACCTCGGTGTGGGCTTCAGCCGCATGATCAACATCAAGCTGTTCAAGCCGCCGCTCAAACTGCCGAACTTCGAGATCCGCCAGTACTGGCATGAGCGTCACCACGCCGACCCGGCCAATAAATGGCTGCGCAACATCATCAAGCGCGAGACCGCCGACATGCTGCTGCTGCGCAAATAAAAAAGGGCACTGGCGTTGCGGCCAGTGCCCTTTTATCGACCGCGAAAAACTAGTGCAGCTTCACACCGGTTTTGGCCTGCAGCGCTTCCAGCGTCACGCCGGGTGCGAGTTCGATCACTTTCAGACCTTCAGGCGTCACGTCCATCACGGCCAGGTCGGTGATGATGCGGTCTACCACGCCCACACCGGTCAGTGGCAATGTGCACTCGGGCAAGATTTTCAGGTCTTCGGTGCCGTCTTTTTTCTTCGCGACGTGCTCCATCAGGATGATGACGCGCTTGACACCTGCCACCAGGTCCATCGCGCCGCCCATGCCCTTGACCATCTTGCCGGGAATCATCCAGTTGGCCAAATCACCCTTCTCGCTGACCTGCATCGCGCCCAGGATAGACAGATTGATCTTGCCGCCGCGAATCATCGCGAAGCTGTCATGGCTGCCGAAGATCGACGAACCCTTGATGGTGGTGACGGTCTGCTTGCCGGCGTTGATCAGGTCGGCATCGACCTTGTCGTCCGTCGGGAAGGGGCCTATGCCCAGCATGCCGTTCTCACTCTGCAGCCAGACTTCCTTGTCGCCGGTGAAGTTGGCGACCAGCGTAGGGATGCCGATGCCGAGATTGACGTAAAAACCGTCTTCGAGTTCCTGGGCCGCACGTGCGGCCATCTGGTCTTGGGTCCATGGCATGATCAGTCTCTCCTAGTTAGTTGGGGACAGTGCTGAAGGTCTGTCCCGCAAAGTTATTTGGTTTCTGTAATGGTGCGCTTTTCAATGCGCTTTTCAGGGTTGGGGTTGCACACAATGCGGTGTACATAAATACCCGGCAGATGCACCTGGTCAGGCTCCATCGCGCCAAGCTCCACAACCTCTTCAACCTCAACAATGCAAACCTTGCCCGCCATGGCGACAGCCGGGTTGAAGTTGCGCGCAGTGAAGCGGAACTGCAGGTTGCCCGAGGTGTCGGCACGCCAGGCCTTGACGAGTGAAACGTCAGGGACCAACGCGCGCTCCATGATGTATTTTTCGCCGTCGAATTCGCGCACTTCCTTGCCTTCGGCAATCAGCGTACCGACACCTGTTTTGGTGAAAAAGGCCGGAATGCCGGCGCCGCCTGCACGCAGTCGCTCTGCCAGCGTGCCCTGGGGCGTGAATTCAAGATCAAGCTCCTTGGCCAGGTATTGGCGCTCGAACTCCTTGTTCTCACCCACATAGCTGGCAATCATCTTTTTGATCTGGCGGGTTTCGAGCAGCTTGCCCAGGCCGAAACCGTCAACGCCTGCATTGTTTGAAATGCAGGTCAGGTCCTTGACGCCGCTGTCCTTGAGGGCTTCGATAAGCGCCTCCGGAATGCCGCACAGGCCGAAGCCTCCAACACCCAGAAGCTGACCGTCCTTGACGACGCCCTTGAGCGCCTCTGTGGCGGAGGGATAAATTTTCTTCACAAAAGTCTCCTTGTAGAAATCTGCACACCAGGCCTGCCCAGCCTTGGTAATCCCTTACGATACTACCTATTTAAATACGTAGTTTTTCGTAAAGGGTAAGTCCTGTGAAGGTGGATACAAAAGTCGATTACCAGCTTGCGTTTGACCTGGCGCCGGTCGGGCTGGTTTTGTCGCGCAACCGCTCGATTGTGGACTGCAACCAGCATTTATGCGAGATGTTCGGCGCCTCGCGCGAGCAGCTGATCGGCCAATCCTTCCTTGTGCTTTACCCCAGTGCCGACGAGTATGAGCGCATAGGCGCCCGCATGCTGCCTTTCCTCAATGCGAAGGGCATTTACGCAGACGACCGCATCATGAAGCGCGTGGACGGCCGCAACAAGGGCGAGACCTTCTGGTGCCACGTCACAGGCCGCGCGCTCAACCGCAACGCGCCGCACGAATCGGGCATCTGGACATTTGAGGATTTGAGTTCACGCCGTCCGGTGACGGCGGAGCTGACGGCGCGTGAGCGCGAGGTGGCAGCCCACCTCATGGACGGCATGACCTCAAAGGAAATAGGCAGAGCCCTCATCATCAGCCACCGCACGGTCGAGATCTACCGGGCCCGCCTGATGCGCAAGTACAAGGCATCGACCACGGCCGACCTGGTGCACAAGCTACTGGCGGGTTGACGCCACAAAGGCGGCGAACTTGCTTAGAGGGGCGCCAAGCCCCAGGAATCAGGCGGCGGGCCCGCACGTTTTTTCAGTTCCGCCCTGCTCTTGTCTATCTTGCCGGCCGTCAGTTGCGCCGTAAATTGAAGGCGCTTGAGATCCTTGGGATCGGGGTTCTCTGCGGGACTGAAGCTGAAGCAGCACAGCGTGCCGTAAATTTCGCCATCCTTCAGGACAATCGGCGTACTGATATGGGTGCCGATGCGAAAAGGCAGGGCCTTTTCAAGTGCTGCCGAGGCCGGGTCCTTGGAGGCATCAGCGATGTAAGGCGGCATGCGGCCATCTACCACGCGCTGGCACCAGCTTTCCTCCAGAGGGTTGCCCTGTCCCGCCGCGATGATGGCGTTTTCGGGTTCGCTGTCGACATGGCGAAAGACGCGTTCACCATCGATGAACTCCGAGACAAACACCACGTCCATGCGCATCTTTTCACGCAGCAGGCGCAGCACTTCTGGCACCGAATCTTCTATGCCTGAATCGGACTCGTCGGCGGTAGCGACCATCAACTCTGACACCTTGACCATCAGGTCGTCGGTGTCATAACCCAGATCCTTGATTGGAAGCATTAACTCTCCATAAATGACGCTTTTGTTTATACCTGAACCTCGATGCAGGAAAAAATTCTGCCTCCCCAGCTTGATACTAAACGTAAATCAGCCAGCGCAGCGGGCACGGATGAATTCGCGCAGCAAACGCAAGCCGGGTGTCAGTTGTCGGCGTCCCGGCAACACCATGTAAAGATGCGATGACTCACCCTGCCAGTCGTCAAGCAGGCGCATCAGCCTGCCCGAAGCAAGATCACTTGCCACATCCATGTGCGACTTGTAGGCAATGCCCCGACCGGCCAGTGCCCAGCGGCGCACGATATCGCCGTCGTTGGCGATATTGTCGGCGCTCACACGCACCGTCACCTGTTCTGCGCCGCGTGAAAACTTCCATCTGTCATAGACTTCCTCGCCGAGCATGAAGCACAGGCAGTTGTGCTGTGCGAGGTCTTGCGGCGTGGCCGGAGCGCCATGTATTTCGATATAGGCGGGCGAAGCACACAACACGCGGCGGTTGTTCAGGTCGAGCGGCAGCGCCAGCATGCTGGAATCGGGCGGCTCGCCCTGGCGGAAAGCTGCATCAACGAGATCGCTATAGACATTGCTCACACGGTCAGCCACATGCAGCCGGTACTGGATGCCAGGGTGAAGTTGCTGGAACTCGTCAAGCCAGGGCAGCAGGATGTTGCGTCCAAAGTCAGACGAAGCGGCCAGTTGAAGCATGCCACTGACCTGCTGGCGGCCGCTGGCCAGTTCAAGTTGGCCGTCCCGCAGAGCCGCCAGCGCCGGTTTGCAGTGCGACAGGAAAACCTCGCCTTCACGGGTCAGGCGCAGGCTGCGGGTGGAGCGCACGAATAGCTGCGCGCCCAGTTCTTCTTCAAGCCGCTTCAGGGCGGCGCTGGCCGCTGCCGGCGTCAGATCGAGGCTGCGGGCGGTAGCCGACAAACTCCCTGTACCGACCGTGCGGACGAAAATTTCAAGGTCCTGAAGCGCTTTCATTTTCAAATTTTATTTTTAAATCGCTTCAATCCACAAGCTATTTATCTTCACTTTCAAGTGCCATACAGTTCAGCCATCACTTCAAAACAATCAGCCTTCAAAGGAAAACATCATGAAAGCCATCGGATACAAAAAACTCCACGCGCTCGCCGATGCCACGGCAGACAATGGCCTGACAGACATCACCCTGCCCGACCCCAGCCCCACAGGCCACGACATCCTGGTCGAAGTGAAGGCGATTTCGGTGAACCCGGTCGACACCAAAGTCCGCATGAGGGACGGCGCGGCGCCCGGCCATGACTACAAGGTGCTGGGTTATGACGCCAGCGGTGTCGTGAAGGCAGTCGGCCCCGAGGTCACACTGTTCAAGGCCGGCGACAAGGTCTGGTACGCCGGCTCCATCGCCCGGCCGGGCACCAACAGCGAACTGCACCTGGTCGACGAGCGCATCGTCGGACATATGCCTGCATCGCTGGGTTTTGCCGAGGCGGCCGCCCTGCCGCTGACCAGCATCACCGCCTGGGAAATGCTGTTCGACCGCCTCGCGATTCCCAAAGGTGACGGCG
>JAZKHN010000344.1:0-2055 GCA_040385325.1 Pseudomonadota bacterium | reverse complement strand
GCTGGTTATTGGGGTCAGACGCCAATTTCGCTGCGGTGCGATGCACCGCACCCTTCGGGCAGGCCGCAGGCCTGGCGAATTTGGACTCTGACCCCAAAAACCAGCGTGGGGGCTCACACATTTTGTGGAGCTGCATTGGAGTCCATCCAGAAGACTTCCCAGATGTGGCCGTCCAGGTCTGTAAAGCCATGCGAGTACATAAAACCGTGGTCCTGCTTGGGGTTGGGTGCGGTGCCACCGGCGGCCAAAGCTTTGGATACGAAGTCATCAACCTCCTCGCGGCTCTCGCACGACAGCGCGATCAGCACCTCTGTGGTTTTGGTCGTGTCAGCAATGGCTTTTTTGGTGAAACCCTGGAAGAAGGGCTCGACCAGCAGCATGGCGTAGCTGTGGTCCTTGCTGATGATCATGCAGGCGCCCTGATCATTGGTGAACTGCGGGTTGAATTCGAAGCCCAGGCTTTTGAAGAAGGCCTGACTACGGGCCATGTCCTTGATGGGCAGGTTGATGAAAACTTGGCGTGACATGTGGTTCTCCATGTGATGAAGTGAAGATAAATCAGGGCTGCTCGGCCTTGCGTTTCAGCGCAGCCAGGCCGTCGGCAAAGTCCTTGCCGATCATCCTGTCCATATTGAAGACAACGCCCATGAACTTCGAGATAAACGGCGCTGGCCCGGCCATGGCCCAGGTGACGGATGTCTGCGCGCCCTGGGGCACAAGCGTGAAGGTGATGACGTTGTCGGCCTTGAAGGGCGCTGTCATCAGCAGCCGCATCTGCAGCTGCGAAGGCGCATTGGCCTGTGTGATTTCAAAAAAGCCGCTGCCGGATTTTTTGCTTTCAAAGTCGTAGTGCGCGCCGGGGCCACTGGCCGGGCCGCTGTAGCTGCCTTTCATGGCCGGGTCCTTGTGGTTGTAGGGGTTCCAGGTGTTGAAGGCGTGCACATCATTGATGAGCGGAAAGATTCTTTCGGCCGGCGCGGCAATTACCGTGCTGCGAGCAACGCTGAAGGTGTCTGGTCGCTGCGACGCGATGGCAGCAACGACGGCAATGGCCAGCACCAGCAGGCCGAGCAAGATGAAAACGATGGTCATGGCTTTTTTCCTCATTTTTCCGGATCTTTTCTGAATGACTTCTGGATCATTTCTGGCTGGGGGTGTTCATTTCGCGAAAGCGCTCCACCTGATCGTTGGGCTCAAAATCGTCCAGCTCATACAACTGGCGCACCTCAATGACCGCCGGCAGGTTTTCGCCCGCAGGGTTGGGGTAGCGGCGCGACCATTCCATGGCTTCTTCGCGGTTGCGCACCTGGATGATGGTGAAGCCGGCAATCAGCTCTTTGGCTTCAGCAAACGGGCCGTCGATGACGGTGCGCTTCTGGCCGTCATAGTGAATGCGCCAGCCCTTCCGGCTGGGCTGCAGGCCGCTGGCATCCAGCAGCACGCCGGCGCGCGACAGCTCTTCCATAAAGTCGGCCATCGCGGCCATCAGTTTTTCGTCCGGCGCTTGCGGGGTGGTTTCTGCCTCGAATTCGGGTGTCGATTTGACGATGATCATGAATCGCATGGAAGTTCTCCTGGTGACAAAGGGCCCAAAAAGCCGGCCCTCACCACCACGACGAACAGCCAGCCGGGAAATCGACAACCCGCCAGCAAAAAGCGTTTTGGCTATTGGTGGAGCTTGACCGTCGGATCGGTGTCGTCGTCGTAGCAGGGGCCGGTGGAGCGCACTTCGACGGTCGCCCATTCGGCCGCAGGGCACTGCTGGGCGATGGCCATGGCCTCCGCCCAGCTCTTGCAGCTGAGGAGGAAAAAGCCCCCAATCATTTCCTTGGCCTCGGCAAACGGGCCATCGACCACCGCCGCCTTGCCGGCACGCACGTTGACGCGCGCCGCGTTGGCATGTGAGCTGAGCGACTCGCTGGCCACCAGCACGCCCCGCGCCTGCAAATCCTGACCGAAACGCACCATGCGCTCATACACGGCCTCGCCCTCGGCTGGCGTGCGGGTCCGCCGCTGGGCAGGGTCTTCAACGATCAACAACATATAAGACATGGG
>JAZKHN010000343.1:0-6975 GCA_040385325.1 Pseudomonadota bacterium | reverse complement strand
TGCTGCTGGGCAACCTGTTCTGGGTGATTGCCTACGACACCGAATACGCCATGGTTGACCGCGACGACGACCTGCTGATAGGCATGAAAACCTCGGCCATTACCCTCGGGCGCTTCGATGTGGCGGCGGTAATGTTTTGTTATGCGGCGTTTCTCTGCATCTGGGTGGCCGCCCTGTGGCCACGCCAGCAGCCCCTGCTGTTTTTGCTCGGCATTGCGGCGGCGGCTTTGCAGGCGGCATGGCATTTCACGCTGATTCGCGGGCGTGGGCGCGAGGGATGCTTCAAGGCATTTCGCCTGAACCACTGGGTCGGGTTTGCCGTGTTTGCGGGCGTGGTGCTGTCGTCCTTGCCGCCCATGCCCTGAATGGCTGATCAGCAACCATAAAAAAAGGCCCGCAATGCGGGCCTTTTTTATTTCATTACCAGTCTGAGTCTGGCAAAGCGCCAGACAGCGACAGGAAATTAACGGTAGATCTTGCGGTTGCTGCCGTCCAGGATCACATAGTGGCGTGCTTCCTCGCGCACGGCGGCGCGGGTGACGGTGCTGGCTTCAACCGGTGCAGCAGCAAAAGCGGCTTCGGGGCTGACGGCCACAGCGCCGGACTGGCGGGCTGCCAGGTAATCGGCCTGGACTTGTGCGCGGGTCACGTTGCTGGTCGAGATTTCAGGGCGAATGGCCAGGGCTGCCTCGCCAGACAGGCCGGATTGTGCAAAAGCGCTGGCGCCGGAGACGGCTGCAAGGGCGAAGACGGCGGAGGCGACAAATTTCGAGTTCATGATGAGTTTCCTTTGAATGGTGTTTTGATTGGTTTGTTGTAATAAATCAGCGGGCTCAGATGGTGCTGTTGCCGATCTGGGCGGCGCGCGCCGACACGACGGCGTCGTTGCGCACTTCAGCACGGGTCACCGCGCTGGCAGCTGCGGGGGCAGCTGCAAAAGCGCCTTCCTGGCTGACGGCCACCTGGCCGGACTGGCGAGCTTGCAGGTAGTCGTTTTGCACCTGTGCACGGGTCACGTTGCTGGTTGATGCGACGGGGCGGATCGCCAGGGCGGCTTCGCCGGACAGGCTGGTTTGTGCAAAAGCGCTGGCGCCGGTCAATGCGGAGAGAGCGATAACGGTAGAAGCGATCAGTTTCGAGTTCATGATGAATTTCCTTTGGAATAAAAACAGTTTTTAGTACCTATCCAGTTATCGTCGCTTTGGGGTGTGAGCCCCTGGCTGTCCAACTGGCCTCGGTGAGTCGCCTGTTTGGTTTCGGCTCATCGATGACTGAACTTTAGGGTTTACCCGGCAAATGAAAAACCCCCGCGCAGACAATACATCGTTGCAGAAACCGTAATAATTGCGTAAAGCTATCGCAGCGATTGTTAAAAAAGGTATGTATGGACAGGCTTCTTTCGATGCGGGTGTTCCAGAAGGTCATAGACGAGGGCGGTTTTGCAGCTGCTGCGCGCGTGCTCGACATGTCGCCTGCCGGTGTGACCCGGCTGGTGACTGACCTTGAGCAGCACCTGGGCGCGCGCCTGATACAGCGCACCACCCGCAAGCTGTCGCTGACCGATGCCGGCCAGGCCTACCTGATACGGGTGCGCAGCATCCTCAACGAGGTGGACGATGCCGATGCAGAGGCCGGGCAAAGCTCCAGCGAGCTGCAGGGCGTGGTGCATGTCGTGGCGCCCTCGCTGTTTGCCAACTACTTTCTGGCCACGCGCGTCACCGAATGGCTGGCGCGCTACCCCAAGGTGGCCATCCATTTGCATGTAGACCCGTTTCCGCAGAACCGGGTCGAGGAGTTTGACGTCACCTTCATGCTGGTGGACGAAGGTTTTGACGCCAATGTGGTCGCCCGGCCCATGGCGACCACCGAATACGTGGTTTGCGCCAGCCCCGATTACCTCAAGCGCAAGGGCACGCCGCTCAAGCCGCAGGATTTGCAGGGCCACCAGTATTTGCGTTTCCCGTGGCAGGCCTCGTCGGGCCACGCCGCGCGCGGCATGCGCCTGTCGCGGCTGGACGGCACGCAGGAAAACACCGAGGTGCCCATGCAGGTGGTGCTGCAGGCCGAAAGCTACGAAACCCTTTTCTCTGCAGCCATCAATGGTGCAGGTATCGCCGCATTACCCAGGTTTCCCGCCCGCAACTTTTTTGCCACCGGGGAGCTGGTGCACCTGCTGCCCGACTGGATTTTTGGCCGCTACACGGTGTATGTCGCCTTCCCGACCCGCAAACTCATCCCCGCGCGCACCCGGGCCTTTGTGGACTGGGCGGTTGAGGACTTTGCTCAGGAGATGGCGAAGCGGCGTGACGCGCTGGGCGGCCTTCACTAGGCCCGCGCGACTGCAATTTGCTATTAAATTGGTAGCTGCTCACGCTCGTATTTATTGGCCTGCAGCCGTTTTTATGCCTTAAAACAGGCCTTTTTTGGCGATTTTCGGGCTGTTTTTAGGCTTTTGAAGGAACGTCAGTCGGCAGTAAATCAAAATTTTAACGTATACATTAAAAATTTAACGTGTACGTTAAAAATGGCCCTTTTTGGGCAATGATCCAGGTTCGGCAAGTGGCTCAGAGCATCTCGTCCGGCGCAAACGGCCCTATCAGGTGCACCAGCAGCTTGAGGCCAGCGCTGGCGTCCGGTTCCGAACTGGCGTCCTTGAAGCTGGCGCCCGGCGGCGCTTTCCAGAGCAACTGGCCGTCCAGAAGCTCGACCTTGTAGGCGCCGGTCTGCATGGTCGGTTCTATCAGCCTTATCGCTTCGCCCGAGATGCCGCGGTTGCGGATGACGATGGCGATCTCACTGTTTTGCAGCTGCGAGCGCAAGTCCAGGTTCATGGATCCGACCACCAGCAGGCGCTCGTCGATCACCACCACCTTCGAATGCAGGCTGGCACGTGAGTTGCCGGTCGAGCCGGTGCCCGAGTTGTCTGAAGAGCTGGCCCCTGCGCCCGAGCCCGAACCAAAGCTGGAACCGAAGCTTGAGAACGTGCCTTCCTGTTCGGCGCGCATCTCGTAAATTTCCACACCCATGGCCAGCAGGTCCTTGCGGTAGCGTGAATAACCGACATGCGCGGCCGGCGCGTCGTTCGACGCCAGCGAATTCGTCAGCACGCGCACCCGGATATTGCGCGCGCGAAGGTCGGCAAACTGCTGCATCATGCGTTTGCCCGGCACGAAGTAGGGCGAGACGATCAGCACACTGGTTTTGGCCTGCGTCATGAGCTGCAGCAGGCCGTCGACTGTGGTGTCGCCGGCCTCTTCGGTCGTATCGGCATCGGCTGCGATTTTTGAAGGCTTGTCTGCCAGCATCACAGACGGTGCCCAGGTCCAGGTCAGCAGGCGCAGGTTGGTTGAGTCCGCCAGCTCGGGCAGGGTGACGGTGGTCGCCGCGGTGCTGGTCCTGGCATCGGGCACAGATGCTTCAGGGCTGACTGTGGGGGTAGGCGAGCCCGGGGCGTTGGGTTCAGCCTTGGGCTTGATGTCAGCAAGCTCCTTTTCAGTCATCAGCGACTGCACCGGGTAGGCCAGCGGGTTGTTCCAGTACTGGTCAAAGCTGCGCGACAGATCGCGGGCGATGCGGCCGGCAGCGAGGATGTCGATGTCGACGAAGTTGGTGCCCTTGCTCTGGCCGAAATAGGTCTCGCCCAGGTTGCGGCCGCCCGTGATGGCCACCGCGTTGTCGGCCACAAAAATCTTGTTGTGCATGCGCCGCTGCATGCCTTCAACGTCTTTCAGGTTGGTGATGATGCGAAAAAACAGCGATTGCCGGCCGCCCGGCAGCGGGTTGAACAGCCGCACCTCAAAGTTCTTCTCGAAAGCCAGCCTGAGCACCTGCGCGTTCTTGCCCGAGGTGTTGAAGTCGTCCAGCAGGATGCGGATGCGCACGCCGCGGTTGGCGGCTTCGCGCATGGCGTCGAACATGCGCTGGGTGGTGTCGTCCTGAAATATCGCGTAGTACTGGATGTCCAGCGTCTTTTGCGCGGCCTTGATGAGTGTCATGCGGCTGGTAAAGGCCAGGTCTGCGCTGCCGACCAGCGCAAAAGCCGAGTCATTGCGCGTGCCGGCGGTGGCGGCGCGTTGCGCCACCAGGCTGCCGAGGCGGGTTTCTGCCGGGTTGGGCAGTGCGGTGGAGACGGGGCGGTCAACCTGGTCGGGCAGTGAGGCGCAGCCTGTCAGCCAGATCCCGAGAAACAGCGGTGCCAGCCATCGCACCGCAATACGTCGCTGGATGCCGGCAAAAAAGCTGTGATCGGGAAGCGGCGCGTACGTGGTGTGCATGGTGCTGGCTACTCTATCGTAAGCAGGTGTATTTGCCACCTGCGCCAGCCGGGTTTGCGCCTGATGTTGCTGTAGGCGCCGGGCTTGACCATTCGAGCCCGGGCCATTCTGGTCCGTCTGGACTCAGGCCGAGAGTGTTTCCCAGCGCTGCAGGGCGTCCATCAGCTCTTCCTCTATCTTGCTGTTGCGGGCATTGAGCTCGGCCGCGCGTTTGGCGTTGGTGGTGTAGATGCTGCCGTCAAACAGTTCCTGCTGAATCGCCTTTTGCTGTGATTCGAGCGTCTGTATCAGCGCCGGCAGGCCTTCAAGCTCGCGCTGCTCCTTGTAGCTGAGCTTCTTTTTGGCGGCGCTGCTGCCAGTGTCGGCTTTAACAGGCTCTGCTGCAGCTTTGGCCGTGTTTTTTGCGCTGGCGCCTGCTGTTGGCGACGGTTTGGCGCTGCCGGTAATCTGGGCCGCCCGTTTCGACTGGGTGATCCAGTCGGTCACGCCGCCTTCGTATTCGCGCCAGAAACCGGGCTTCTCGGGTGTGCCCTCATAGGCGATGGTGCTGGTCACCACGTTGTCGAGAAAGCGCCTGTCGTGGCTGACGAGGAAGACCGTGCCTTCGTAGTTCTGCAGCAGGTCTTCCAGCAACTCCAGCGTGTCGATGTCGAGGTCATTGGTCGGCTCGTCAAGCACCAGCACGTTGGCCGGGCGCGCGAAGAGGCGCGCCAGCAGCAGTCGGTTGCGCTCGCCGCCCGAGAGGGTGCGCACCGGGGAGTTGGCACGCGCCGGCGAGAAAAGAAAGTCGGTGAGGTAACTCTTGACGTGCTTTTTGGCGCCGTTGATCTCCACCCACTCGCTGCCGGGGCTGATGAAGTCTTCCAGCGTGGCGTCGAGGTCCAGGCTGTCGCGCATCTGGTCGAAATAGGCCACCTGCAGGTTGGCGCCCTGGCGTATCTTGCCGGGCGGATTGGTGACATCGGGCTGGATTTCGCCCAGGATGAGCTTGAGCAGCGTGGTCTTGCCGGCGCCGTTGGGGCCCAGCAGGCCCACCTTGTCGCCGCGCAGCAGGGTGCCGCTGAAGTTGTTGACGATGATCTTCTCGCTGCCCGGGTGGCCAAAGCTCTTGGATACGTCGGTCAGCTCGGCCACGATCTTGCCGCTCTTCTCTCCGCTGGAAACATCCAGGTTGACGCGGCCGACCGCATCACGGCGTGCGGCGCGGTTGTCGCGCAGCACTTCCAGCCTGCCAATACGCGCCACGCTGCGGGTGCGGCGCGCTTCCACGCCCTTGCGTATCCACACCTCTTCCTGCGCCAGCAGCTTGTCGGCCTTGGCATTGATGACGGCTTCCTGCGCCATCTGCTCTTCCTTCTGCACCAGATACTGGGCGAAGTTGCCGGGGTAACTGAGCAGCTTGCCGCGGTCCAGCTCAACAATCATGGTGGCGACCTGGTCCAGGAAGGCGCGGTCATGGGTGATGGTGATGATGCTGCCGTTGAAGTTGATGAGCAGCTCTTCCAGCCAGGCGATGGAGTCCAGGTCCAGGTGATTGGTTGGCTCGTCGAGCAGCAGCACGTCAGGTTTGGCCACCAGGGCCTGCGCCAGCGCGACGCGTTTTTTGGTGCCGCCCGAGAGGGAGCCGACGATGGCATCCTTGTCCAGGTGCAGGCGGTGCAGGGTTTCTTCTACGCGTTGTTCCCAGGTCCAGCCGTCCAGGGCCTCGATTTCAGACTGCAGCGCGTCGAGATCGGTGTTCTCGTCGGCGGCAAGATACATCTCCACGACGTGGCGCGTACGGGCAAGGCCTGCGCTCGCAGCAATAAAGACGGTTGCGTGTGGATCGAGGGAAGGCTCCTGCGGCACGTAGGCAATACGCAGGTTCTGCTGCAGCTGTAGCGTGCCATCGTCGGGCTTCTCCAGCCCGGCCAGAATCTTCAACAGGGATGATTTGCCCGTACCGTTGCGTCCGATAAGGCCAATGCGCTGGTTGGTTTCAAGTGAAAAATCTGCGTGGTCCAGCAGTGCGACGTGCCCAAAAGCGAGTTGGGCGTCCAGAAGGGTAATAAGTGCCATATAGGTCAGGGATTATCCGGGTGTGGACTCCCCGGTTTTCAATGCCCTCTATATGCATGGTGTTTACCCTTGTAGAAGAACCGGTTGCGCCACTGGAGGCCTGATGCGCAGCCCGCTTACATGCATGCGGGTTGGTTGACGATTTTTTTCAAAAGAGTTGCGTGACCCGAAAAAACAGTGCTATAGTCGATGGCTCTGCTGATGAAACAGCCAAGCCAGCGAAAGCCGGTTTCAGCAGGGAAGAAAGAAATAAAAAATCTTTCTTGAATTTGACGGGTGATGAAAAACCGGTATATAATTCGAGGCTCTGCTAAACACAGCAAACTGCAAATCTCTCCAGCGAATAGCAAGCGAGATTGGTCTGAAAAGAAGTTCGAAAGAACTCAGCAAGTTGAAAAAAGTAGATAACCTTTGAGTTGACTGGGAATTAAAAACCGGTATATAATTCGAGGCTCAGCTGATTACAGCTAACGACGAAAATGAAGCAGTGTTTACCTTGTAAGTGCTGCGACAAAAGTAGTCAGGATCATTAAAAATTTACAGCCGATAAGTATGGGCGTTTGAAGGCGATTGCCAGGTTACTTGTAACCAGGTCTTCTGACCTTAAACGCTCATAGAGATAGAAAATGTGAAATCGTCAAGA
>JAZKHN010000342.1:0-11808 GCA_040385325.1 Pseudomonadota bacterium | reverse complement strand
ACGCTGTCGATGTTTTCCATCATCGGCATCGTGATGCTCATGGGCCTGGTGACCAAGAACGCAATTTTGCTGGTGGACTTCGCAATACGTATGAGAGAAGAAGGAATGGACCGCAGTGCCGCATTGCTGGAAGCCGCAAAAGTCAGGCTGCGCCCCATATTGATGACCACTCTAGCCATGATTTTCGGCATGATTCCCCTGGCCTTTGCACTGACAGAGGGCTCGGAGCAGCGCGCGCCCATGGGTCAGGCCGTGATCGGCGGCGTGATCACGTCTTCACTGCTGACGCTGGTGGTGGTGCCCGTGACCTACTGCTACCTGGATGACCTGTCACAGTGGTTCAAACGTAAATTTGGCCCCAAAACCGGTCATGCACCTGTCGCAGCAGCACCGGCTGACGTACACAAACCAGTTACAGGGCACGACTAAAATTCAGGGTTTGCCTCCATCATCCCGACCTTTTTTATCAATACACCTACCGCCATGAACTACGAACAAGCCCGTTTCAACATGATCGAACAGCAAATCCGCCCCTGGGAAGTGCTGGACAGCCAGATCCTGTCCCTGCTGGCAGTGGTCAAGCGTGAGGATTTTGTGCCGCTGGCGCACAAGGCGCTGGCCTTTGTGGACATGGAAGTCCCCCTGACCACCGACCTTCAGAACAATCCCGGCCAGTGCATGCTCGCACCCAAGGTCGAGGCCCGAATCCTCCAGGACCTCGCCGTTCAAAAACATGAGAAGGTGCTGGAAATCGGCACCGGTTCCGGCTTCATGGCGGCGCTGCTGGGCCATCGCGCACAGCAGGTGATCACGATGGAAATCGACAGCAAGCTGGCCCAGACAGCCCGCGAGAACCTGCAAAAAGCCGGCATCTACAACGCTGAAGTGCGCACCGGTGATGGCGCAGCAAAAATTGCGCAGGCTGTTTCAGGCACCGACCCGCTTCGTGGTCCGTTCGACGTCATCGTGCTCAGCGGCTCGGTGGTTCAAATCCCCGCGGCACTGCTGGCCATGCTCAAGGTCGGTGGCCGCCTGAGTGCCATCGTCGGCAGTGAGCCGGTCATGCGCGCCACGCTGGTCACACGTGTGGCAGAAGACGCCTGGCGCACGACCCAGGCCTGGGACACCGTGGCACCGCAGTTGCTGAACTTCCCGGAGCCGTCGAAGTTCACGTTCTGAACAAAACCTGCGCAGCAAACGCCAGCATTCAAACACAAGCAAGAAGCCGAGAGCATCCTGATGATTCCCCAACTTGACCTGTCCAGCTTCAAAGACTGGCGCGACAGCAGCAGTGCAGCCACGCCAGCGGCCCTGCCTGTCGTGCTGGATGTCCGGGAGGCCTGGGAGTTGCAGACTGCATCGGTCACGCCCGATGGTTTCACGCTGCTGCACATTCCCATGCGTGAGGTGCCGGCGCGGCTGGCGGAGCTTGAAGATACATATGGTTCTGCCCACCCGATAGCCTGCCTGTGCCACCACGGCATGCGCAGCCTCCAGGTCGGCAACTTCCTGGAGCAACGCGGCTTCACCAGCGTCGTCAACCTGCAGGGCGGCATAGACGCCTGGTCACATCAGGTCGATGCCTCTGTTCCCCGCTACTGAAAAACTGTGCATTTGCTTTGATCCGTTTTGCTGACTTCTTTTTGTTCAGGACTTTTATGACAACGCCCCAAAAACCGCCGTCGCTACCGGGTCTGCTGCCTCTTTCATTTGCCCTGGCTTCGGCGCTGATGGCTTTTGTGCCACAGGCCAGGGCACAAAGCCTGGTAGAACTGTACGAATCCGCACGCGCTTTTGATGCGGGCTACCAGTCAGCCAAGCTTCAATACGACGCCAATCTGGCGAGAGCCGACCAGGCCAAGGCCGGCATACTGCCGTCCGCCGGACTGGCCGCAGGCGTGTCGCGTACCGGTTTTGACAACACCAATCCGGTGGTCGACCGCAGCTTCAGTACCCAGAATGCGACACTGACGGCAAGCCAGCCACTCTATCGTCCTGCCAACTGGGCCACCTACGAGCAAAGTTTCAGGCAGGTTGAACTGGCCCGGGCGCAACTTGATGCATCCGAGCAGGACCTGATTGTTCGCTCAAGCCAGGCCTATTTCGATGTGCTGGCCGCCCAGGACACGCTGACGTTTGTCCGTGCCCAGAAAGAGGCGGTGGCAGAACAGCTGGCTTCGGCCAAGCGCAACTTTGAAGTCGGCACCTCCACAATCACCGACACCCGTGAAGCGCAGGCCCGCTTTGATCTGGTCACGGCGCAGGAAATCGCTGCCGAAAATGATCTTCGCGTCAAAAGACTGGCATTGGACACACTGGCAGGGAAGACGAATGCACAGCCCAGAGGCCTCGCTGCACCCATCGCCCTCCCCCCGGTCGTGCCAGCAGATGTGAACACCTGGGTAGACCAGTCGAGCCTTGTACATCCGAGCATTCGCCAGGCGCAAAAAAACTACGAGATTGCAGAGCTTGAAGTGAACAAGGCAGAAGCCGGCCACAAACCTACCGTTGACCTGAACGCGAGTTACAACATCACCCGCAGCCCCGCCGGCACAAACGTCAGCACGCTCAACACCCGTAACAACACGGGAACCATAGGCGTTCTGCTCAACGTGCCGCTGTTTGCAGGTTTTGCGACGCAAAACCGTATCCGCGAAACCCTGTCACTGAAGGACAAGGCCCAAAGCGACCTCGAAGGCGCACGCCGCACCGTGGCGCTGAACACCCGCACCGCCTACTTTGGTGTGCAATCGGGCCAGGGCCAGGTCAAGGCGCTGGAAGCCGCCGAACTGTCCAGCCAGAGCGCGCTCGATGCCAACAAGCTGGGTTACCAGGTCGGTGTGCGTATCAACATTGACGTGCTCAACTCACAAAGCCAGCTGTTCCAGACCAAACGTGACCTGGCGCAGGCCCGCTACAACGTGCTGCTGGGTGGCCTGCGTTTGCGCCAGGCCAATGGCACGCTGACGCCTGAAGACCTGCTGATCATCAACTCCCTGCTCGTCAAATAAAGACCGCATCGGGTACGCCCATGCTGATGCAGACCAAAGACGCACCGTTGATGGTGGGTGACCTGTCCATTGAAGCCGAAGTGGTCGCGGATGTGCCCACCACCATACCGGTTGGCCCTGAGTTCGAGCTGATTGAAGAAACCACCTGGCAAGGCCTGTCCGCATCAGGCAGGCAGTGGCCGTTTGACCGCCCTGTGCTGGTCAAGGGCGGCGTGAAGCACTGGCCGTCGTTCAGTCAATGGTCGTTTGAATCGCTGGCCGATATCTGCGAAAGCGATGCGTCAGAAGCGCCGGTGAAATTCACCGATGGCCTGGTCGAGCAAGGCGTGACCAAGGGCAGGCCTTTTCTGCCTGTCGCGCCCTATCTGCGTGAGCTTGGCAAAGCGGCATTAACGACGCCTGACCCGGAAGCCGGCCTGCTCACGATGGCACGCCTCGAAAAAATCAGGCTGGAACCCGGTGCGCGTTTTCATCTGAACTGGGCGCACATGCAGTCGTTCAAGCCGACAACGCTGTATCTGGCGCAATGGGACATCCTCGAAAAATTCCCTGCACTGCGCGAGGACCTGCTCATCAAGAGCCTGTGGCCCGACAAATCGTTTCTGGACCGCAAGCTGACCTGGGAGTATATTTTTCTCGGACCAGCCAACACGGTCACTGGCCTGCACAATGACTTTCCAAACAACTGGTTTTGCCAGTTCAAGGGCACCAAGGAATTCATTCTTTTTCCGCCCGACCAGAGCCCGCACATGTGCCCGGCCGCGAAATACGACTGGGGTGCGACGCTCAGCGGCATCAACGTATCACGACTGCCGGAGCAGGCACGTGAGCTGGCATTATTTGAAAAGGCCAGCGGCATCTATGCGCGCGTGGAAGCCGGCGATGCACTTTTCATTCCGAAACGCACGTGGCATTCGGTCGTGTCGCGCGAGCCATCAATCAGCCTGGGCATGTTCGGCCTGACACCGTACGAGGTCGCCACCGGCGGTGCCTGGGCAACATTGCGCGACTGGGCGCATCACCTTCATATGTACGCATGGGGCAACTGCACCTGTCATCAGGTTCTGCAAAAGCGCTGATGCGACCCCGGATGACTACGCCCGATCGAGAACCGGCTTGAGGGCATTTAAAGTTTTTTCCGTGGCACCACGGTTACCCGCAGCAAATGCAAGACTGGCCACCACCGCCGCATGATAGGCATTGGGCCTGGCGATAAGCGCAAGCGCACTGCGCACCGCCTCGGGCAAATCAGTCACCCGGCGTGCTGCACCCGATGCCTGCGCAAGGTCTGCAGCCTCTGTGAAATTAAAGGTGTGCGGCCCCATGACGACCGGGCAACCGCAGGCCGCCGCCTCAATCAGGTTCTGCCCGCCCAGCGCCTCAAAACTTCCACCCAGCAAGGCGACATCGCTCATGGCGTAATAAACCGCCATCTCACCGAGTGAGTCACCGAGCCAGATATCAGCCGCCATCGCACGCTCATCTTCACAAGGACCCGCAGCCCAGGCCGAACGGCGTGACACCTTGAGCCCCTGGCTTTCGGCAAGTGCCTGCACTTCATCAAAGCGCTGGGGGTGGCGCGGTACGACCAGAAACCTCGGAAGGCCTGGCGTCTGTCGCTCCTGTTTAAGTGCAACGATCTGTGCAAAAAAACCGGCTTCCTCGCCTTCCCGCGAGCTGGCAAACATCACGACGGACTGGCCTGCTGTCTTGCGCCATGCTTTGCCGAGCATCTGCTGCCTGTGGTCTGGCGTTGCGTCGAATTTAAGATTACCGAACACGCCATCAACCCTCGCCCCCAGCTGGCGATAGCGCCGGGCATCGTCGTCTGTCTGTGCATACACATCGGTAAGCGCCGCGTATGCAGGATGGGAGATTGGCGCAATGCCGAGCGCCTGCTGCAGCGATTTCTCTGACAGCCGGCCATTGACCAGTACCAGAGGCATGGCTCGCTTGTTGGCGATCGCCACCATATTTGGCCAGACCTCTGTTTCCATCAGCAAGCCCAGGCGCGGTTTGAAGTGGGCGAAAAACCGGTCAACCGATCCTTTGCTGTCCCAGGGCTGCCAGACCTGCACGTCGCCAGGCTGAAGCAGGCCTGCGCCCTCAGCACGGCCTGTAGCAGTGCCATGTGTGAGCAGGATTCGGATGCCCGGGTATTCTGCGCGCAAGGCCTTGAGCAACACGGCTGCCGTGCGCGTTTCACCGAGGGACACTGCATGCACCCACACCAGGTCGCGAGAAGCTTCTGCCGGATGGTGGTAGTGCCCAAACCTCTCTTCGGCAGCTTCGCCGTAACCCGGCTCCTCAACTCCGCGTCGCGCCAGCTTGCGGCGCAGCAAGGGCTGGCCCAGCCACATCAGGGCCGAATAAAGGCCAAGCATCAGGCTGCTCATGAAGCGCCTTCGGTACAGGCCAGCCATGCCTGCCAGACTGAGTCAACTGTGGGTTGGGGCTTGGCGAACACGCTGAGCTGGCGCGGAGTTTTTACCGGGGCGGGCAATGGACCGGTCCGCCATGCGGTGTCGAAGTTGTAGATCTGCACATGCGGCAGATCGAGCGCAACGGCGATATGGCTGACGCCGCTGTCAACCCCGATCACACCGGCACATTGCGCCAGTTTGTCGGTCAGCGCATCAAGACCCAGCACGGGCCACACCCCGGCATCGTTGAGCCCGGCTGCAATCTGCAGGCTGGTAGCCATCTCTTTCTGGTTGCCATGTGCCAGCACAGGCCGGTAGCCCGCAGCCTGTAAACGCCTGCCAAGTTGAACCCAGTGATCAAGCGGCCACGCCTTGTCGGCGCGTGATGTGCCATGGACCAGCGCCACCTGTCTGTGCGAATTCGTGCCTGCCGTTTGAGGCGTCTTCAATCCAAAATCAGGTGCTGTCAACGGGGTGTAGCCCAGCGCGCGCGCCGCAAGCTCACGCGAGCGCTGCACGGCATGGATGTGTGGCTCCATCGTGATTGCAACGTCCGCCACCCATCGCGTCGGGGCCTCATAGCCGGATCCTTCCGTCTGGTTGGCCAGCGCAAACCGTTTGCCGCCCGGCGACATTTTTGCCAGCCTCGCCACAAGCGCAGACTTGGTCAGGCCCTGAAGGTCAATGACAGCATCGTATTTTTCGCGCTGCAGGTCGGCTTTGAACGCACGCCATTCCTGCCGCGTTACAGCAGAAAAAGGCGACTTGCGCCAGCGCCTGATTTCACAGGCAATTAACTTGTGCAGCCCCGCGTGCCTGGACAGCAGCGGTGCAAATGATTTTTCAAGCACCCAGTCAATCTGCGCGTCGGGTATGGCAGCCAGAATGTCCTTCACCACCGGCAATGCGTGCACAACATCGCCAAGCGAAGACAGCTTGACCAAAAGAATTTTCATCGGTGCGGCAAGACAGTCTTAATGGGCAGCTGCGGCAAAACTGGCATCCGGCTTGACGCTGCGCAACAGCGTCAGCATGTCGGCCTCAATACGCTCCAGCGCAGCCTGTGTATGGCCTTCAAACCGCAGCACCAGCACAGGTGTGGTGTTTGACGCACGGATCAGGCCAAAGCCATCGGGCCAGTCGACGCGCACGCCATCAATCGTTGAAATTTTTGCGGGTACTGCAAATTTTGCAATGTTGATCAGCGTCTCAACCACCGCATGCGGCTCCCCCTCCTTGCAGGGCACGTTCAACTCCGGCGTACTGAAACTGGTCGGCAGGCTATTGAGCAAGACACCAGCATCCGGCACGCGGCTGACGATCTCCAGCAGGCGTGCACCGGCGTAGGTACCGTCGTCAAAACCGTACCAGCGTTCCTTGAAGAAGATGTGGCCGCTCATCTCGCCGCCCAGCGGTGAGTCAACTTCTTTCATCTTCGCCTTGATGAGCGAGTGGCCGGTCTTGTACATCAGCGGCACGCCACCGGCTGCCTCGATCGCAGGCGCAAGGCGTTGCGAGCACTTCACATCAAACACGATCTGCCCGCCCGGCACACGCGACAGCACATCCTTTGCAAACAGCATCATCTGGCGGTCAGGGTAAATGTTCTCGCCATCCTTGGTCACAATGCCCAGCCGGTCGCCATCACCATCAAAGGCAAGGCCCAGTTCAGCATCAGACTCTTTCAGTGCCTTTATGAGGTCACGCAGGTTTTCGGGCTTGCTCGGGTCTGGATGATGATTCGGGAAATTGCCGTCCACTTCGCTGAAAAGCTCGATCACCTCGCAGCCCAGTGCGCGAAAGATCGCCGGCGCAGAAGCGCCCGCCACACCATTGCCGCAATCCACCACGATCTTCATGGGGCGCGACAGCTTGATGCCCGACACAATGCGGTTGCGGTAATCAGTCTCCACATTCACTTGGGTAACCACACCCGGCGTTGCCGCTGAAGTCCAGGTATCACCTTCAATGATCTTGCGAAGGCCCTGAATGTCATCGCCGTAAATGGCACGGCCCGCCAGCACCATCTTGAAGCCGTTGTAGTCCTTGGGGTTGTGGCTGCCGGTCACCTGTATGCCCGAGCTGGCCAGGGTGCTGGCCGCAAAGTAAAGCATGGGGGTCGTTGCCATGCCAATGTCGATCACATTCACACCAGTGCTTGCCAGGCCGCGTATCAGTGCTGCGCTGAGCGAAGGGCCGCTCAGGCGCCCGTCACGCCCGACAGCAACAGTGGTTTCGCCAGCCTTGACAGCGACAGTTCCGAAGGCCCTGCCAAGTGCTTCGGCAAATTCTTCATTGATGGTGGCGGGTACGATGCCGCGGATGTCGTAGGCCTTGAAAATCGATGCGCTGGCTTGCATTAAACGGTTCCTGGCGATTGCAGATTTGGGGAGTTCAGCCCGTAGGCAGCTGTGGGTCATTTGCCACCCGGTCAGCAGGACATTGTAGGTTGCAGCAGGTGCTGATGGGGCCACGGGGGGCATGTCCGAAAACGGCTAGTTGAAAGCGACGTACGGCGTAACATAGCCGGCATGAGCACAGACATCGCCCTTGCCGACAACGATTGTTACCTCGCCTTGAAGGCGCGGGATGCGCGTTTCGACGGCAGCTTTTTTACAGGGGTGACCTCGACCGGCATTTACTGCCGACCCGTGTGCAGCGTGAAAACACCCAGGCGCGAGAATTGCCGGTTTTTTCATCATGCGGCGCAAGCCGAAAACGCGGGCTTCAGGCCCTGTCTGCGATGCCGACCCGAGCTCGCACCGCACTCCGTGGTCTGGTCGATACAGGACGCTTCGTACATTCTTGCCCACCAGGCGGCGCGCCTGCTTGATGAACCTGATGCCTGGGCGGACGCCGCCCCGTCAGTTGAAAAACTGGCCGCAAGACTGGGCGTGAGCGACCGTCATGTACGCCGTATCTTTGAGGCCCAGTTTGGCGTGTCCCCCATGCAATACCTGCAGACACGCCGCCTGCACACTGCCAAGCAATTGCTGGCGGACACAGCCCTACCCATCACGCAGATTGCATTGATGAGCGGCTATGCCAGCGTGCGGCGCTTTAACGCGGCATTTGTTGAGCACTACAAATTGAACCCTACACAACTGCGGCGCAAGGGTGTCGTGGCAAATGAAGGTGGAGACACCACAGAAGCAGGAACGGGAATCACAGTCCGCCTCGGGTACCGCCCGCCCTATGACGTACAGGCCATGCTCGCCTTTTTTGGCAAGCGGCTCATCACCTCTATCGAGCTGGTGGACAACAACGCAGAAGAGCTTTCACTGACCCGAACGTTCCGGGTCGAGTCCGGTAACAAGGCTTACAGCGGCTGGCTCAGGGTGAGGTTTGACGAAGCCAGGTCACAGGTGGTGCTGACGGTCAGCGATTCACTGCGCGATGTGTTGCCACTGGTCATTCGCCGCGTGCGCGCCACTTTTGACCTGGACGCAGAACCGAACGCCATCAACAGCGTATTGCATGACGACTTCCCGGCCGGGGATGGGCTACGGGTTCCGGGTGCGTTTGATGGCTACGAGCTTGCGGTACGCGCCGTGCTGGGCCAGCAGATCACGGTAGCGGCTGCACGCACGCTGGCCCAGCGCATGGTCGATGCATTCGGCGAGCCCATCTCAAGCCCCTGGCCGCAGCTGACGAGGCTTTTTCCTTCGCCCTCAGCCCTTGCGGCAGCCGGCAGTGACGCACTGGGCCAGTTGGGCATCGTCAGGCAGCGACAGGCCGCCATCACCGGCATCGCGCATGCCGTCGCAGACAAGCACCTGCACCTGCACGGCGGGGCCGATGTCAATGCAACGATTGCAACGCTCAAGCAACTGCCCGGCATTGGCGACTGGACCGCGCAGTACATCGCCATGCGCGCACTGCGCTGGCCAGATGCGTTTCCTTCCGGCGACGTGGCACTGCACAAGGCATTGGGCGTGCAGGGCCGGAAAAACCCGTCGCGACTGGCTGAAGAGGCCTCAACGGCATGGAAGCCCTGGCGCAGCTATGCAGTCATACGCATCTGGAGCGGCGCATGGCGCGGTACTGGTGCGGCACAGGAGATCTGAAAAGAGCCCACCAGGACCGTCTCACATTCACAAAGGACATCCCATGAAATTCGATTCATCCATCGTTCAGACCACTTTCAAAAGCCCGTTGGGCGACATCATCATTGCCGCTACGGACAAGGGGCTGGCAGGCCTGTGGTTTGCGGGTCAGCGCCACAGCCCTCCCGAGTTGACGGGAGATCGCCCCCCATGGCCATCAGCTCCACAGCACCCTGTCCTGAAAAAAACCGGCGTGCAGCTGAAAGAATATTTCACCGGCAAACGCACGCAGTTCGATGTTCCGCTGGACCTGTCCGGCGGTACGGCTTTCCAGCAGGCCGTCTGGAAGGTATTGCTCGCCATCCCGCAGGGCGGTACCAGCAGCTATGGCCATGTCAGCCAGCGCATCGGGAATCCTGCTGCGGTAAGGGCAGTAGGTGCGGCTGTGGGCCGCAATCCGGTTAGCATCGTTGTTCCCTGCCACCGTGTGGTCGGCTCCAACGGTTCGCTGACAGGTTACGCAGGTGGCATTGACAGGAAAACCGCGCTCCTCAAACTGGAAGGCGCACTTCAGGAAAACATGTTTTGAGCTCACCCATCGATAACGGTACTCCTGCAGCGATCTCCGGGCAAAGGCACAAGCGCTGGCTCCCTGACTTCATCGCCCTCGCGGCCATATGGGGTGGCTCTTTTCTTTTCATGCGCATCAGCGTGGTCGAGTTTGGCCCCATAGCCACATCCGCAATGCGTCTGGTCATTGCGTCTCTTTTCCTTCTCCCCATGGTCTGGTTCCGCGCCCTTGTGCCGGAACTCACAAAACACTGGGGCAAGATGATCGTCGTCGGCTTGCTCAACTCTGGCATTCCTTTTGCCTGTTTTGCATTCGCCCTCCTGTCGCTCACAACCGGGCTCGCATCCATACTCAATGCGACGGTCCCCTTGTTCGGTGCACTGGTGGCGTGGCTGTGGCTCAAGGACAAACCGGATACCTCGCGCATGCTGGGCCTCGTGCTGGGCTTTGCCGGCGTCGCCATGCTGGCCTGGGACAAGGCCACCTTCAAGCCAGATGCTTCGGGTGTAGCACCGGGTTGGGCCGTGCTCGCCTGTCTGCTGGCCTGCATTTGTTATGCCGTAGCCGCCAGTTACACCAAGCGCTACCTGATGGGGATTCCCCCTCTTGCCACAGCAGCCGGCAGCCAGGTCGGGGGAGCGCTGGGCCTGGCACTGCCCGCTGCATGGCTCTGGCCTGCGCGTACCCCGGGCATACCGGCATGGCTTGCGCTGCTGGGCGTCGGCATCGTTTGTACCGGCATGGCCTATGTCCTCTTCTTCAGGCTGATTGAGAAGGTGGGGCCACCGCGTACCCTGGCGGTGACTTTTGTAATTCCCGTATTCGCGATTTGCTACGGCGTAGTGCTGCTTGGGGAAGCGGTTACACCGTGGATGCTCTTTTGCGGTGTGGTCATCATCTGCGGCACTGCACTGTCTACAGGGCTGATAGCGCTCAAGCGAAAACCCGGGGCCTGACAACACCCAGAAAGCGCGGATTGCTATTGAAGCAGCCCCGCCACCACATTGATGCTGAGCGCCACAATGAGCATGTTGAAGGCAAACGACAACACGCCATGCACCAGCGTCAGGCGGCGCATCTCGCGTGAGGTCACCTGTACATCGGAAACCTGAGAGGTCATGCCGACCACGTGCGAGTAGTACAGAAAGTCAAAATAATCGGGGTCCAGGCCACCAGGAAACTGCAGCCCCGGGCCGTCGACCTCCTGCTGTTTTTCCTCAAAGTAATAACGATGGGCATAGTGAAATGCAAACACCGTCTGGATAAAGAGCCATGAGGTGACCAGTGCCACGACCGCGAGTCCTACATGCAGGCCACGCGCGAGACCGTCAAGGTCTCTGCTTTGCTGCATCAACAGGGTAATGGCTGCCACGCAGGCCATGGTTGCCAGCACCAGGAGCATTAAAAGTACGGCGCTGGGTTCGTCCTGCGCCTGTGCACGCTCCCTGGTGCGCTTTGAGTCAAACGCGATGCATACCCACCAGGCAAGCACAAGATATACCCCAATCCCGATGGACCACCCAAGCAAACTGCGGAATTGCCAGCCCGCGGGCAAGGGCAGTGCAGCCGCAGCAACGCCCGCAATCAGGCCGTAAACAAGACGCTGGACGCCGGTGGTCCCGGAAAAATGTTTATGCATGATGGCTATTGTGCGGTGCGGTGTACAAACGCTCAAGCCAGCCCCAAAGCGTAGAACGCGGGCAACAAAAAAGCCACCCGAAGGTGGCTCTTTGCATAACTGGCGGAGTGGACGGGAC
>JAZKHN010000341.1:0-7937 GCA_040385325.1 Pseudomonadota bacterium | reverse complement strand
CTGGGCGACACCCTGCGCGTCAAGGCCAGCCTGGCGCGCAGCAGCGGCGACATCAGCGTACAGGCTGAAACCACACAGGGCTTCTCAAGCCGCGTTGCTGCGGGGGTGAAAGAAGCCAGGCTGTCGCTCGACAGCAATGGCGATGCATTGACGCTTGCCTTGCGATGGGACAGCGAACGTGCAGGCACCGCTGACGGTCAGCTCACCACACGCCTGGCCAAAGACAGCGCTCGCGGATGGGCCTGGCCCGAAGATGCGCCCCTGCGCGGACAGTTGCGCGCACAGCTGCCGCGCATCGGTGTCTGGTCTGTGCTGGCGCCGCCGGGCTGGCGCTTGCGCGGCACCCTGAGTGCCAATTTGGCCATCAGCGGCACCCGCGCCCTGCCGCAACTGGCTGGCGACCTG
Organism: Pseudomonadota bacterium; assembly: GCA_040385325.1. Lineage (GTDB taxonomy): Bacteria > Pseudomonadota > Gammaproteobacteria > Burkholderiales > Burkholderiaceae_C > Polaromonas. The sequence continues at coordinate 7,532 of JAZKHN010000341.1, read as the reverse complement.
ACAGCCAATGATCTTGCACTGCGATCTGTCGTCGATGGCATCGAGTTCGGCAATGGCCGGCTGCGCGCACGGCTTGACGGCACGCGCATGCGCATCAACGAGTTCACACTGCAGGGCGCAGGCACCAACAACACCGGCGGCACCCTGAAAGCGCAAGGCGAAGCCGCATGGCTGGACGGCAAGGCACAGGTACTGCTCGATGCAAAACTCGACCGGCTGCGCGCCAGCATACGCACCGACAGGCAGGTCACGCTTTCAGGCGACCTTCAGGCAAAACTTGAAGGGCGGCAGGCACAGTTCACGGGCAATCTCAAGGTCGACCAGGCGCGCATCCTGTTGCCCGATGAAGGCACGCCGCAACTTGGCGAAGACGTGGTGGTGCGCAGCACCGGCGGCGCGGCAGTGGGCAAAAAGGCACCTGCGGAAGCCAATGCGGCGGCACCTGCAGCCGGTGAAACAGGCAGGCTCAAACTCGCCGTGCAGATCGACCTGGGTCAGGACTTTCGCGTGCAGGGCAAAGGCATTGACACACGCATGCGCGGCTCGCTCGCGCTCACGGGCGAGTCGGTGACCGAACCGCGGCTGGTCGGCACCGTCAACACCTTTGGCGGCCAGTACCGCGCCTACGGCCAGCGCCTGGACGTCGAGCAGGGTGTACTCAGGTTCAGCGGCCCCATCGACAACCCGGCGCTCGACATTCTTGCCATCAGGCCCAACCTCACGCAGCGTGTTGGTGTGCAGATCACCGGCACCGCCTTGCTGCCGCGCGTGCGACTGTATGCACAACCCGAGCTGCCCGATGCCGAGAAACTGTCATGGTTGGTGGTCGGGCGCGCAGCCGCATCGGGGGGCGCAGAAGCCGCCCTGTTGCAGCAGGCAGCGCTTGCACTGCTTGGCAGCAAAAGCGGCGGCATGTCGGGCGGCCTGGCGTCATCTCTGGGGCTCGATGAGCTGTCTTTCAGGGGTGCGGCCAATAACGCAGACGGCACCACCACCGAAGGCGCGGTGACGCTCGGCAAACGTTTTTCACGCAATTTTTATGCAGCCTACGAACGCAGCATTTCAGGCGCGCTCGGCACGCTGTTTGTGTTTTACGACCTGTCGCAACGCTTCACGGTGCGGGCCCAGGCCGGGCAGCAAAGTGCGGTGGACCTGATCTACACCTTCCAGTACGACTGAGCGGACCGGCCGGGGTCCCAGCGAATACAATCCGGGGTTCCCTGCAGCAACTGCAGGTGTTGCGGCCATAGTTCAATGGATAGAACGGCCCCCTCCTAAGGGGCAGATAGGGGTTCGATTCCCTTTGGCCGCACCAGCGGCCTTTGCGCAACAAATCTTCGCCTAACTCCGCCCCACCAGCTTCGCAATCAACTCGCTGCTGCTCGACACATCAAACTTGCGCATCAGTCTCGCGCGGTGGGATTCAACAGTTCTAAATCCGATTCCCAGTTCAATCGCAATCTGCTTGCTGCTTTTGCCATTGACAAGGAACTGCGCGATTTCACGCTCTCTGGCGGTCAGTTCTGTCGTCACCGGGCGGGCTGAGGAGACGTCCTCAAAGACCCACACGGCCACGTCAAACGGGTGAGCCCTGTCGGTGGTGCGGCCAGATACGTGGCACCAGAACAGCTGGCCGTCGGCCTTGCGCATGATGCGGTCGTCCGCGTATGCGCCGGTGCCCTGCATGGCTGCGAAAGCGCGCTCGCCGGTGTGCTCGAACTCCTGGCGTGAGGGGTAAATGCGTTCAAACGATTCACCTCGCAGGGCTTCGGGGGCGTAGCCAAAGATGTCGCAAAACGCCTGGTTGTACGACTGTATGACCCTCTTCCTGCTGACGAGCAGGCCTACCGGTGCGATGTCAAACACCAGCAGAAGATCGTCGTCGTAAAGAGTTGAAACCATGTCTGAAAGGAAAAGGGGAAAGTACTGGGAAACCCTAGCGTATTTTGACGCCTGTTCGAAACAGGCCCGCAGCCGTAAAGTCCTGCCTCTGACTATACAGAGGAGCTTGCAGTGGCCGTATCAATAGTGGGCTGGGGCCATCTCCCCTTCGGGAAATTTGACGGCGTCCGCCTTGAGGACCTGATCGTGCGCGCCGCACGCGACGCCATCACCCATGCCGGCATCACCGGCAAGGACATCGACGGCACCTGGCTGGGCAACCTGAACGGCGGCTTTGCGCCCGATATCTTTGCCTCCTCGCTCGCCTTTCACGCCGACGAAGGCCTGCGCTGGAAACCCGCGACCCGGCTTGAGAACGCCTGCGCCTCGGGCTCGGCAGCCATCTACGCCGCCTGCGATGCGATTGAATCGGGCCGCGCAAAAATTGCGCTGGTCGTCGGCGCGGAAAAGATGACCGACGTCAGCGGTGCAGATGTGACCCGCATCCTCGGCGACTGCGGCTACTCGGGTGAAACCGGCTCGCCGCCGGGAGGCTTTCCCGGCATCTTTGGCGCAGTGGCTGAAGACTACTTTCGCACTTACGGCAACCAGTCCGAAACACTGGCGCGCATCGCGGCCAAAAACCATGCGAATGGCGCACTCAACCCATGGGCACACATGCGGCGTGATCTGGGTTTTGATTTCTGCAACACCGTCTCTGACAAAAATCCCCTCATTGCCGGACCGCTGCGCAAGACAGACTGCTCGCTGGTATCAGACGGCGCTGCGGCCCTGATCATCGCCAGCGACGATGTTGCCAAAGACTTCCCGGTTGCCGTGTCGATTCGTTCACGCGTGCAGGTCAATGATTTCCTGCCGCTCAAAAATCGCCGCGCACTGGATTTTGAAGGCCCGCACCGCGCATGGAAGGCCGCCCTGCAGCAGTCCGGCTGCAGCATTAACGACCTGTCGTTCGCCGAGGTGCATGACTGCTTCACCATTGCAGAACTGCTGAGCTACGAGGCCATGGGGCTGGCACCCGTTGGCCAGGGTGCGCGCGTCATCGACGACGGCACCGTCATGAAGGGCGGCAGGCTGCCCGTCAACGCCTCAGGCGGCCTGAAGGCCAAGGGCCACCCCATAGGCGCGACCGGTGTGTCCATGCATGCCATATCAGCCATGCAGCTCGCAGGCCAGGCGGGCGACATACAGGTGCCTGGCGCGACCCTGGCAGGTGTGTTCAATATGGGTGGTGCGGCGGTTGCCAGCTATGTCAGCATCCTGGAGCGCCGCCAGTGAACATCGCACAGCTGCTGCGCAGGTCTGCGGAGGTTTTCCCGGACCGGCCCGCCCTCTACTCAGGCGCGCAGTTGCTGCTCGACTACCGCACGCTGGCGCAGCGTACTGCGTCGCTGGCCGGCTATCTGAAAGAACAATGCGGCATCAAGGCAGGTGACCGCATCGCCATTTTTTCTGCCAACTGCCCCGAATACCTGGAAGCGCTGAACGCCATCCTTTGGGCCGGGGCCATTTCGGTGCCCGTGAACTACAAACTGCATGCCAGGGAACTGGAATATGTGCTTCAGGATTCCGGCGCGCAGGCGTTGCTGGCCTCACCCGAACTGGCAGCTGATGCGGCCAAAGTCACCGGCCCAAACGTCCATGTACTGGTGTTTTCATCTTCAGACTACACGGCTGCGGCGCGCCATGCGGCCATCAACATTGAAGACCGCCAGCCCGAAGATGTTGCCTCACTGTTCTATACCTCGGGCACGACCGGTCGACCCAAAGGCGTGATGCAAAGTCATCGCAACCTGATGGCCATGACGGCCTGCTACTTCACCGATGTTGACGAGGTGAATGCAGACGATGCCATCGTCTATGCAGCACCCATGTCGCACGGTGCCGGCCTTTACAACTTCGCGTTTACCCTGCGCGGCGCACGTCACGTGGTGCCAACATCAGGCGGGTTTGACCCCGCTGAACTGGTGGCACTGGCAAAAGATGTGGGCCGCCTCTGCATGTTTGCCGCCCCCACCATGATCCGGCGTCTTGTCGATCACATCAATCTTGCCGGGGCAGATGTCAGCGGCTTCAAGACCATTGTGTATGGCGGCGGTCCCATGTATGTAGAAGATTTGAAGCTGGCCCTCCAAACCATTGGCCAGCGTTTTGTGCAAATCTACGGCCAGGGCGAAAGCCCCATGACCATCACCGCCCTGGCGCGTGAGCACCTCGCCAATTCCCTTCATCCCGAATGGGAAGGCCGCATCGCGTCGGTGGGCGTTGCGCAGGCTGCGGTCGAGGTGAATGTGTTTGATGACAAGGGCAACCAGCTCCCCGCAGGCGCCATAGGCGAGATTGTGGTGCGTGGCGACACCGTCATGGCAGGCTACTGGAACAATCCCGAAGCCACTGCCAGCACCTTAAAAAACGGCTGGCTTTATACCGGTGACACAGGCTGCATGGATTCACACGGCTTCCTGACGCTCAAGGACAGGTCCAAGGACCTCATCATCTCGGGCGCCTCCAACATCTACCCGCGCGAGATTGAAGAAGTACTGCTGACCCACCCCGCGGTATCGGAAGTCGCTGTGGTCGGGCAGTTCGACGCCGAGTGGGGTGAGGTGCCGGTTGCCTTCGTCGTGCTGGCCGAGGGGGCAGGTGAATGCGCTGCAGAGCTCAATGCCTGGTGCCTGCAAACCATCGCCCGCTTCAAGCGCCCGAAGGACTACAGGTTTGTCCCTTGCTTGCCGAAGAACAGTTACGGCAAAGTCCTTAAAACAGAACTGCGGGCGCTGCTGGCAGAGCCGGAAGCCACCGCATCCACGTAACGCTTCAAAACATCAACCCCAAAGGAAAAAAACATGAAACTGTTCAGACACGGCAAGCAGGGCTCGGAACGCGCAGGGGCTGTTGACGGCAAGGGCATACTGCGCGACCTCTCGCTGCTGGTGCCCGACCTGACGCCCGAATGGCTCAGTGCCGAAAAAATGCAGGCACTGCAGGCGATCAACCTTGAGAAGATGCCGGAAGTACCGAAAGGGGCGCGCATCGGCGTGCCGCTGGCAGGCATTCCCCAGTTTGTCGCGATTGGCCTGAACTACAAAAAGCACGCCGAAGAAGCCGGCCTTGAGCTCCCCAAGGAGCCGCCGGTTTTCACCAAGGCCCTGACCTCGCTGGGCGGTGCCAATGACGACATCACCATGCCAGACGACTCCGTCGCGATGGACTGGGAGATCGAGCTGGGCTTCATCATCGGTACCACTGCCCGCAAGGTAGCGGTTGCCAGCGCAATGTCGCACGTCGCAGGCTACTGTCTGGCCAACGATGTGTCTGAACGCGACTGGCAGATCAAGCGTGGCACGCAGTGGGGCAAGGGCAAGAGCTTTGACGGCTTCGGCCCGATAGGCCCATGGCTGGTGACGGCTGACGAGATGAAAGACCCGCACAGCGTTCCGCTCAAGCTTTCGGTGAACGGCCAGGTGCGCCAGCAAAGCAACACGGCCGACATGATCTTTCCGGTGGCAGAAATCGTTTCCTATCTCAGCCAGTTCATGACACTGCTGCCCGGTGACGTGGTCATCACGGGCACGCCTTCCGGGGTGGGCCTGGGCATGAAGCCACCGCAGTTCCTCAAGCGTGGCGACGTCATGACACTTGATGGCGGCGCCTTGGGCACACAGACGCAAAAAGTCGTGTAGCCGCGGCACACAAGCCTTAATATTGTTTTTGCGTTTTTTGAACCGTGACTTTTAATGATTAAAAAAGGAGACACCATGACGACAAGCGTAGCCACCAAACCCGAAGCCACAAGCGCTGCTCCGAACAGCGAGGCCCCCAACCTGATGTTCAGCCACATGGGCTTTGCCGTGAAAGACATGGCGAAGATGGAAGACTTCTACACCCGTGTTCTGGGCTTCACGGTCACTGACCGCGGCCATGCCGTGGGCATGGACCTGATCTTCCTGTCACGCGACCCCCATGACCACCACCAGCTGGTGCTGGTGTCGGGCAAGCCGGACAACATTCCGCCCAACCCGTTCAACGCCCAGTTCGGCAGCGTGATCAACCAGATCTCCTTCCGTGTGGGTTCACTCGACAGCCTGCGCAAGCTGCAAAAAATCCTCGACAAGGAAAACATCCAGAGCATCTTCCCGGCCAATCACGGCATTGCATGGAGCATCTACTGCCACGACCCGGACGGCAACAACCTGGAACTGTTCGTCGACACCGAGTGGTACTTCCCCCAGCCCTTCCTGATTCCGCTGGACCTCACCCAGTCCAACGACGCCATCTACAAACAGACGAAAGACATGGCGGCGGAGCAGCCCGGCTTCGAGATGAGCACCGACTGGAAGAAGCGCATCGGTGCACGCATGAACCGTTTTGTGCCAGGCCTCTGAGGAAGCACCATGACCACACTGTTCAAACTCACCACCAGCATCTTCGGCGACCAGGGGCAATCAACCCAGCTGGTCGAGCGTTTTGCCACCTCCTGGCTGGCAAAAAACCCCGGGGCCAAAGTCATCTCGCGCGACCTCGGGCTCAACCCGCCGCATCACCTTGAAGCACCGGCCTTCCTGGCCTCACGCGTGCCGGCGGCAGACCGCACACCAGAGCAAAACAAGCTGCTCGAATACTCCGACTCGCTGATTGACGAGCTTCGCCAGGCTGACGTCATCGTGCTGGGCATGCCCATGTACAACTTCGGCATTTCGTCGGGAATGAAGGCGTGGTTCGACCATATTGCGCGGGTTGGCGTGACCTTTATGTACACACCCACCGGCCCCAAAGGCCTGCTGCCCGAAGGCAAGAAGTGCTACATCCTGGCCACGCGCGGCGGTATTTATGCGGGCACCAACCGCGATACGCAGACAGGCCACGTCACCAACTTTCTGAGCCTGATCGGGATTTCCGACATCCAGTTCATCTATGCGGAAGGACTCAACATCCCAGAAAAGAAGGCAGCGTCTATTGAAGGCGCAGGCGCACAGCTCGCCCAGTGGCTGTAAATTGAAACCCTGAACTGAAAACGGCGCGCCATGGCCCACGGGCCTGGCGCCGCCCGTGAACTTCAAACCGGCCCCGGCGGCCACAGAAAGAAATCAAAGAGATGTTTATCCGATGCGCCTACCTGATAGGCAAACCAGTCGCGGGCAAAGCCGACGCCCTGCGTGAGAACCTGCTCAAGTCGCTCAAGATGTACATGGCGTTCGAGAAGATCCGTTCTGCAAAATTGCTGACCGGCAAGGACTTTGAAGACGGCGCACCAGAGATTTACGCCACGCTTGAGCTGTGCTTTGACAACGAGGCCGACCTGCTTGCAGCGCTGGCCACGCCCTACAGGCAGGAGTTCCGCGCGTTCTTCGCCGCCAACGTGATGCCGAATTTCGATGGCATCGTCAAACACATCAACCAGGACGTGGCAGAAGAAAAGCCCTGAGTTTTGGTGTCACAGCGCACCCTTTTCAAAACAACATCCAACAAGGAAAACACCTCATGATCCGACGCAAAATCCTGGCCGGGGCAGCAGCCGCCATCGCCCTTCCCCTGTCATTCACACAGTCTGTGTTCGCGCAGGCCGCTGGCAAGGTCTCACGCGTGATAGTGCCCTTCCCCGCCGGTGGCGGCACCGATGCGGTGGCGCG
>JAZKHN010000340.1:11133-24168 GCA_040385325.1 Pseudomonadota bacterium | reverse complement strand
GCGCATTACCGTGCGCAGGGGAGGGCAGCGAAAAGAGGAATCTTCTTATGAAACATATCATTGCAGTTTTGCTGGAGAACGAGCCCGGCGCTCTTTCCCGGGTTGTCGGCCTGTTTTCCGCTCGCGGCTACAACATTGAAAGCCTGACAGTCGCGCCTACAGAAGATCCGACGCTGTCGCGAATGACCATCCAGACCAGCGGGTCTGACGACGTCATAGAGCAGATCACAAAGCACCTGAATCGCCTGATTGAAGTGGTCAAGGTCGTTGACCTGACCGAAGGCTCGTATACCGAGCGTGAGCTCATGATGGTCAAGGTCCGCGCGGTTGGCAAGGAGCGCGAGGAAATGAAGCGCATGGCTGATATATTCCGCGGGCGGATCATTGATGTGACTGAAAAAAGTTACACCATCGAGCTGACTGGTGATCAGTCAAAAAACGATGCTTTCCTTGAAGCAATTGACCGCAGCGCCATTCTGGAGACTGTCAGGACTGGTTCCAGCGGCATTGGGCGTGGAGAGCGGATCCTCAGAGTCTGATTTTTAGTTATCCGTGCGCGCGTTTCGACAGGCTCAACGCGAACGGATTGGAAGAGTGGCGATAAGTGTCTGCCGTTCGCCCTGAGCCTGTCATTGGGCATTTCGCCAGAACCTTTTTTGAATTATCCGGAGAAAAAAATGAAAGTTTATTACGACAAAGATTGCGACCTGAGCCTGATCAAGGGCAAGACTGTTGCAATCATTGGTTACGGCAGCCAAGGCCATGCACACGCACAGAACCTGAACGACAGCGGCGTCAAGGTTCTGGTCGGTCTGCGCAAGGGTGGCGCGTCGTGGGACAAGGTTGGCAAAGCCGGCCTGACCGTGATGGAAGTCAATGATGCGGTGAAAGCTGCCGATGTCGTGATGATTCTGTTGCCCGATGAGCAGATCGGCGAGGTGTATACCAACAACGTCGCACCAAATATCAAGCAGGGTGCCTCACTGGCGTTTGCCCATGGCTTTAACGTTCATTACAACCAGGTCACGCCACGTGCCGACCTCGATGTCTGGATGGTCGCGCCCAAGGCTCCGGGTCATACCGTGCGCAATACCTATACGCAGGGCGGTGGTGTGCCACACCTGGTTGCAGTGCATCAGGACAAGACCGGCAAGGCCCGTGATCTGGCCCTGAGCTACGCGATGGCCAATGGCGGCGGCAAGGCTGGCATCATTGAGACAAACTTCAAGGAAGAAACCGAAACTGACCTGTTTGGCGAGCAAGCCGTTCTTTGCGGTGGTGCCGTTGAACTTATCAAGATGGGTTACGAGACATTGGTGGAAGCCGGCTACGCTCCTGAGATGGCCTATTTCGAGTGCCTGCATGAGCTCAAGCTCATCGTCGACCTGATCTACGAAGGCGGTATTGCGAACATGAACTACTCGATCTCCAACAATGCGGAGTATGGCGAGTATGTCACCGGACCTGAAGTCATCAACGAACAGTCGCGTGCGGCCATGCGTGCAGCACTGAAGCGTGTTCAAAGCGGTGAATACGCCAAGATGTTTATCCTCGAAGGCCGCACTGGCTACCCGAGCATGACGGCTCGCCGTCGCCTCACGGCCGAGCATTCCATTGAGAAGGTGGGTACCCAGTTGCGTGCCATGATGCCCTGGATTGCAAAAAACAAGCTGGTTGACCAGACTCGCAACTAAGCAAATCGCAGACGTTGTCCTGCAAAAAGCCGCGCAGACTTCCTGCGCGGCTTTTTTAATGACGTGGCCATAATCCTCAAGGCGAGTTTGTTATCCTCAATTAGCGCCAGCTTTTATTGGCTAACAATTTGATAGCTTGTTACGCGCACAGTGTGAATCGGAGTACTTTTATGCATGATGGTCAGGAAGCCAGTTCAGTGTCCGAAGAGGTCGTTGTGCGCAAACGCCGCAAGGGAATCTACATACTGCCCAACCTGTTTACCCTGGGTGGGCTGTTCGGCGGGTTTTACGCCATCGTGATGGCCATGAATGGTCGCTTCGATCAAGCCGCCATAGGTGTTTTCTGTGCCATGGTGCTCGACAGTCTTGATGGCCGAATAGCGCGCATGACCAACACACAAAGTGCCTTTGGCGAGCAAATGGACTCCCTTTCGGATATGGTGTCGTTTGGTGCTGCACCTGCGCTTATTGCCTATGTTTGGGCATTGACAAGCCTGGGCCGCTGGGGCTGGATTGGCGCTTTTGTTTATTGCGCCTGTGCGGCCTTGCGTCTCGCACGTTTTAACGTCAACACGGGCGTGGTGGATAAAAGGTTTTTTCAGGGCTTGCCTTCTCCAGCCGCCGCAGCGCTGGTCGCCGGGTTTATCTGGCTCATGACGGATGCAGGGGTCTCTGGCGCACAAGTGCGTTGGGTGACCTTTGCGTTGACGCTATATGCCGGCCTTACCATGGTCACCAACGTGCCGTTCTACAGTTTCAAGGATATCAGCATGAAGAGGAGTGTTCCCTTTGCTGTCATTGTCTTGATCGCTCTGGGGATAGCGGTGATTAACATTCATCCGCCGACGGTGATGTTTGGACTGTTTATTTTGTATGGCCTGTCCGGGTATGTGGTGTACGGTTACAGAAAAGCCAAAGGTTTGCAAACCAGTGTGATCTCCACTTCAACCGATGAACCGGATGAGCGCGGACTCCACAAATAATTGTGATAGTATTTAACTCATGAAAAAGATCTTGCTAGCACTACTGCTATCTGCCAACGGGCGGAGACGGTAGCGCACGCGTTCACCAGATTCGACGGCCCGTATGCACCAGCAGCGGGCCGTTTTTCTTTGGGCTGCTGGTTTTATCCACCACACAGCCACTTAGAGATAACAACATGTTGAAAAATCCATCCAGCAAATACCGTGCGTTTGCACCCGTGCACCTCGCAGACCGTACATGGCCTGATGCGGTGCTGACCCAGGCTCCAGCGTGGTGTAGCGTGGATCTGCGCGATGGTAATCAGGCCCTGATAGAGCCTATGGATATCCCGCGCAAGCTCAGGATGTTCAAAGCCCTTGTGGACATTGGCTTCAAGGAAATCGAAGTTGGTTTCCCGTCTGCCTCGCAGGTTGAGTTTGATTTCCTCCGCAAACTGATCGATGACGGGCTGGTGCCCGATGATGTGACCATACAGGTGCTGACACCGGCCCGCGAACCGCTCATCCGCCGCACGTTTGAAGCCTTGCGCGGCGCACGACGCGTTATCGTGCATCTCTACAATGCTACCGCGCCAGTCATGCGCAAGGTGGTGCTTGGCCTGGATGAGGACGGCATTGTTGAACTTGCGACCAGTCAGGCCCGGCTTTTTAACGAACTGGCGGCAGGGCAGCCTGAAACACAATGGACTTTCCAGTATTCACCGGAGATGTTCTCGGGCACTGAGCTGGCTTTTTCAAAGCAAGTGGTTGATGCAGTCACAGAGGTCTGGCAGGCGACACCCCGGAAAAAATGCATCGTGAACCTGCCATCGACGGTGGAGCACTCCACACCGAATATTTTTGCGGACATGATCGAATGGATGCATCGCAACCTTGCACGCCGTGATGCCATCGTGTTGTCGGTCCATCCCCACAATGATCGCGGTACCGGTACTGCTGCTGGTGAGTTTGCTGTCATGGCCGGCGCCGACCGTCTTGAAGGCTGTCTTTTTGGCAACGGCGAACGAACCGGCAATCTGGACCTGGTCAACATTGCACTCAATCTTTACAGCCAGGGCGTAGATCCCCAACTGGACTTCTCTGACATTGATGAAATCCGGCGCACAGTGGAGTATTGCAATCAGTTGCCCGTACACCCCCGCCATCCGTATGCCGGCGATCTCGTCTACACCTCGTTTTCGGGTTCACATCAGGACGCCATCAAAAAAGCTTTTGCAGCCCGCAAGGAAGGTGATATCTGGGACATGCCTTATTTGCCGGTTGATCCAAAAGATCTGGGGCGCAGCTACGAAGCTGTCATTCGTGTCAACAGCCAGTCAGGTAAAGGCGGGATATCCTATCTGCTTGAAAGCGAACATGGCCTTGAGCTGCCCCGCCGTTTGCAGATAGAGTTCAGCCAGATTGTTCAGGCCGTCATGGACACAACAGGCAAGGAGCTCACGGCGCAGGACCTGTATGACCTGTTTGAGCGCGAATACAACGTACGCGCAATCCAGACGCCCCGTCACCAGATCGTAGCTTCCAGCGCATCGCCCGACAAGCCTGTCACGCTGACGGCAGATGTGGATTTCGCCGGGCGGGTTCTCAAGGTTCAGGGTTCTGGTACTGGCCCCATTGATGCATTTGTGGATGGTCTGGGCAAAGCCACGGGGGAGGCAGTCCGTGTGCTGGACTACCATGAACACGCCATTGGCTCTGGTGCACATGTACAGGCGGTGGCATACCTCGAACTGCGAGTAGGTCAGCAAACGGTCTTCGGTGTTGGGCGTGATGCGAATATTGTGTCAGCTTCATTGAAGGCTATTATTTCGGGCCTGCAGCGTGCTCAGGTCCCTGGTACAGCGTTACGTTCTGCACAAACACAGGAATCATCATGTCCGACAAATTAATCATTTTCGACACGACTTTGCGCGACGGTGAGCAGTCTCCGGGCGCCTCCATGACCCGCGACGAAAAGCTCCGCATTGCGCGCCAGCTTGAGCGTCTTAAAGTCGATGTGATTGAGGCGGGGTTTGCCGCGAGTTCGAACGGCGATTTCGAGTGTGTCAAGGCGATCGCCGAAGCCATCAAGGATTCCACAATCTGCTCACTGGCTCGCGCCAATGACCGTGATATCTCTCGTGCGACTGATGCGCTGAAGCCTGCCAAATCTGCCCGGCTTCACATCTTTCTTGCGACCAGTGCGCTGCATATGGAAAAGAAGCTGCGCATGACCCCCGATCAGGTGTTTGAACAGGCTAAACAGTCCGTACGTTTTGCGCGCAACCTTATAAGCGACATCGAATTCAGTCCCGAGGATGGCTATCGCTCAGACCCGGACTTCTTGTGCCGGGTACTTGAGTCAGTGATCGCTGAAGGTGCCACGACCATCAATGTGCCCGATACGGTTGGCTATGCGATTCCGGAGCTCTATGGCAATTTCCTGAAAAATCTTCGAGAGCGCATTCCCAACAGTGACAAGGCCGTATGGTCTGTGCATTGCCACAATGACCTCGGTATGGCCGTGGCCAATTCACTTGCCGGCGTCATGATCGGTGGTGCTCGCCAGGTGGAGTGCACGATCAATGGACTGGGCGAGCGCGCGGGCAACTGCTCACTTGAAGAAATAGTGATGGCGGTGAAGACGCGCAAGGACTATTTCAACCTTTCCCTGGGCATTGACACCAAACACATTCTTGCCACCAGTCGTATGGTCAGTCAGACCACAGGTTTTGTTGTGCAACCGAACAAGGCTGTTGTGGGCGCAAATGCTTTTGCCCATGCATCGGGCATTCATCAGGATGGCGTGCTGAAGGCTCGTGACACCTATGAAATCATGCGAGCCGAGGATGTTGGCTGGAGTGCCAACAAAATCGTGCTGGGCAAGCTCAGCGGACGCAATGCGTTCAAGCAGCGTCTGCAGGAACTCGGCGTTGCCATGGAAAGCGAAGCGGACATCAACAACGCCTTCATCAAGTTCAAGGATCTGGCTGATCGCAAGAGCGAGATATTTGACGAGGACATCTTGACGCTCGTCAGCGACGAAAGCATCAGCCACGATAACGAGCAATACACTTTTGTATCACTGTCCCAGCACAGCGAAACTGGGGAGCGTCCTCAAGCGAGCATCGTTTTTACAGTGCTCGGCAAGGAGGTCAAAGGTCATTCAGATGGCAATGGCCCTGTGGATGCTTCGCTCAAGGCGATCGAGGCGCATGTCAAAAGCGGTGCAGAAATGGTGCTTTATTCCGTGAATGCGATCAGCGGTTCTACTGAAAGCCAAGGCGAAGTAACCGTTCGGTTACAAAACAGTGGACGCGTTGTGAACGGTGTTGGATCGGATCCAGACATCGTTGTAGCTTCCGCGAAAGCTTATCTCAGTGCTTTGAACAAGCTTCAAAGTAAAGCTGACAGAGTCGCGGCCCAAGGATAAGTTACAGGATTTGCAAACTATCCCTTTAAATTCAATGACTTGGCAATGCCTCATGTTTGAAATTATGGACAGGTAGGTCAAATCTCACGCATTTGACATGGTTTTTAGGAAAGTTACGCAAGTTTTTGATATTGCGTGACTTTTTCTATTTGTATACACTCCAGCCCATGCTTTTAAATGCAATCACAAGCAAGGCTCGCCACCATGTCCAAACCAGTTTTTAATCGCGCATTCAAAATTTTGGGCTTGCTGGCTTTGTTTGGCGCCCTTGCCATACCAGTGTCTGGGCATACCGCTACCAAGCGGGTGAGTGCCAAGAAAGTGCAGATCACCAAGGTTGCAGCCTCAAAGAAAGTTGTAGCATCCCGTAAAAGTGCACGGTTTGTACTCGGCGCGAAACGCAGATCGGTTATCCGGGTTTCTGCACCTCCTGTGCCTTCATACGGACAGATTGCCGGCCTCCACTCTGCACAGGATCCACTGGACCTTAAGTCAAGCGTGGCTCTGGTCATTGATCAGGACACACGCGAAGTCCTTTTCAGCAAGAATGACCGCGCCGTCCTTCCGATTGCATCTCTTACAAAGCTGATGACCGGCGTAATCGTCAGTGGCGCCAAGTTGCCGATGGACGAAGTCATCACAGTCACGCAGGATGATGTGGACACTGAAAAACACAGCAGCTCCAGATTGAAGGTGGGTACTTCGTTGACCCGCGGAGAATTGCTGCACCTCGCACTGATGTCCAGTGAAAACCGGGCTGCACACGCCCTGGGCCGAACTTATCCTGGCGGCTTGTCAGTGTTTGTCAGCCTGATGAATGCCAAGGCCAAACTGCTGGGCATGAATGACACAAGCTATGCAGAGCCCACCGGTCTGTCCAGCCGCAATCAGTCCAGCGCGCAGGATCTGGCGACGCTTGTTGGCGCTGCCCACGCTGATGCTGTACTTCGTGAACTGACGACCTCCCCGGGTTACCAGGTGGCTGTGGGTAGCCGTACCCTGCAGTACAACAATACCAATCGCCTGGTCAAAAATCCTGAATGGGAGATCGGCCTTCAGAAAACCGGCTACATCTCTGAAGCGGGCCAGTGCCTGGTCATGCAGACCAAAATTGCCGGCCGCAAATTGATCATGGTGTTCCTCGACTCTGCAGGCAAGCTAAGTCGTCTTGGCGATGCCGAGCGTGTGCGTCGCTGGGTAGAGGCCAATCCAGTTCCAGGCAAGGTTAATCTCAGTTCATCGGTCAAACAGGTGAATGGCTGAGACGCAGGGCTTCAGCCCAGAAAAAAACCGGCTAAGGCCGGTTTTTTGCTTCCTGATGGTCCTATCGCGGTTTGTAACCAAGCGCTGTAGATATCTCGCTGGCTGTCGCCTGTAATTTCGGTAACCAGTGTTCGTCCAGACGGTCAGCGGGCGCTGAAATCGAAAGGCCGGCCACCAGATTATTCTGGTCGTCGTAAATTCCCGCAGCCATGCAACGAACGCCCAGCTCAAGTTCTTCGTTGTCCCTCGCAATGCCGTACTGCCGCGCCTTCGACAGCTCCCGTTCAAGTACCGGCAATTGTGTGATGCTGTTTTTGGTTTGCCCGGACAATCCTGTTCGGGTTGCATAAGTCCGCAGCCGTTGCGGGTCGTCAAATGCAAGAAACAGTTTGCCTACAGATGTGAGGTGTAAGGGTGCGCGGCCGCCGATAGCTCGCACAACCTGCATGCCTGAGCGCTCACTGAAGGCGCGCTCGACATAGATAATTTCGTCGCCTTGGCGCATGCTCAAATTCACCGGCTGCTGGGTCAGCTTGTGCAGTTCACGCATAGGGGCAAGCGCAGCATCGCGCACATTCAACCTGGCCTTGACCAGGTTTCCGAGCTCCAGGAGGCGCATCCCGAGGCGGTAATTCCCCGCCGCGGGCCGGTCTACAAATCGGCCTGTGGCAAGGTCGTTGAGTATGCGATGGGCTGTTGAAGGATGAAGGCCGGACTTTTCGCTGATTTCCTTGAGCGACATTGCATCTTCGCGATGGGCGAGGATCTCCAGCAAGGTAAACATGCGCTCTATAACCTGGACGGTCGGTGTCGCAGGAATGGCGCTATCAGACTTTTTCATGTGCAGACTTTCTGCATCGCATTTTACGCTATGAAATCGTGCTGCATGTGCTGGTGGATTGAATCAGTCCTGATTTGTCCTGTCAATCCGAGCGAACTGCTACCCATTTATCGTTGACCCGTATCTGATGTGGTTTGAAACCTGCCTTGTAATTCATCTTCGGACTTTGAGCGATCCAGTAGCCCAGGTACACATAGGGTAGTTCCAGACGTCTGGCCTGCTCTATCTGCCAGAGCACGCCGTAGTTGCCATAACTTGCTTTGGCATCGGGCTCATAAAACGTATAAACGGCAGAAATGCCATCCTCAAGCACATCAAGGATGGATACCATCTTCAGAACACCTGGCTCGCCATTGGGCAGTGTCTCGCGAAACTCAACCAGCCTTGAGTTCACCCGGCTTTGGAGCAGAAACTGCGTGTACTGGTCAATGCTGTCGTGGTCCATGCCGCCACCCGCATGCCGGCCGTTCTGGTAGCGCAGGTACAGTTCATAGTGTTCGGGCATGAAGCAAAGCTTGAGTACCCTCGCCGTCAGCGTGTTGTGCCGAATCCAGGCGCGGCGCTGGCTTCGGTCTGGCAGAAATTCATTCACAGGAACCCGAAGTGGCACGCACGCCTGGCAGCCATCGCAATATGGGCGGTAAGTGAACATGCCGCTCCGCCTGAAACCATTGGCGACCAGTTCGGAATAGGCATCGTTGTGAATCAGGTGGCTGGGTGTGGCAACCTGCGAGCGGGCCTGCTTGCCCGGCAAATAACTGCAGGGGTAGGGCGCCGTAGCGTAGAACTGCAGGGTTTGCAGCGGCAGGTCTTTAAGGTGCGTCACGGTGGCTTTGTAGTCCGTATTGGCAGTATCTCGTTCCAGTATACGGGGTCAAATCGCCAGACGGGGGCGGCTTTACCAACCGTATTGCCAAGGTGCGTGACGAAATTCTCGCGGTCTATTTCTGCTGCTCCCAGAGATGCAAGGTGATTTGTGTTTTGCTGGCAATCAATGAGGGGGATGTCACTCGCCCTGCAGAAGGCCACCAGCGCCGATAGCGCGATTTTTGATGCATCGGTGCGGTGTGCAAACATGGATTCACCAAACACCATGCCGCCGAGATTCACGCAATAAAGCCCGCCCGCCAGCTCGCTATTGATCCAGGTTTCCACGCTGTGTGCGTGGCCGGCCTCATGCATGCCCATGTAGGCTTCCACCATCGAGGGCAATATCCATGTGCCAGGTTGCCCCTCGCGCGGCTTGCTCGCACAGGCGCGAATGACCTCGCCAAAGCAACTGTCAAACCGCACCTCACAACCCGGGTCGTTGCAGAAATTGCCCAATGTCTTGCGCAGCGAACGATGCACCCTGAAGTGCTGCGTTTGTAGCACCATGCGCGGGTCGGGGCACCACCAGAGCACTGGCTGTCCTTCGCTGAACCACGGAAAGATTCCGTGTGAGTACGCGTCAACAAGCGTAGCTACATCCAGTGTTGAACCTGCAGCGAGCAGCCCGGGCGCAGGAGCGGCGTGGCCCCATGCCTGGTCCGTGGGCGGAAATTCTTGCCCGGCGTCAAGCCAGGGGAGGGGGGGAGTGAGCTTTGCCATTTGGTTTGCAGCAGTGTGCCATCTCACCTTCGCCTTGAGGCCGTTCTATACAGTCCCCAAGTAAAAAGGCCCATGCAGTGATGCACGGGCCTTTTTAGCGTTTATTTGCTGGCTCCTCAACCTGGGCTCGAACCAGGGACCTACGGATTAACAGTCCGGCGCTCTACCAACTGAGCTATTGAGGAATACAGCCTAAGATTATAGCGTTTATTTTTTCAGTTCCCGTTTTGCCGGGGTTGTGCAGTCGACCCGCGAAGGATGATTCCGGGTTGCAACACCACTGATTCGGCTGCGCGCTCTGGTGACGCAATCTGCGCCAGCAGAACGCGGGCCGCCTGCGCGCCCATCTCGCGATGTTGTATGCGCACTGTTGTCATGGGGGGCGACACCATGTCCATGAGCGGCATGTCGTTATGACCTATCACCGAGACATCCCGCGGACAGGAAAGATTCATCGCGTGAAGCGCGTCATAACACCCCAGGGCCAGCAGATCGTTGGATGCGACGATGGCGGTGATATCGGGTGCTTTTAGAAAAAGTTTTTCACATCCCGACTCGCCCGCTGCTCGCGAATACCCTGTGCAATTGACAATGCGGCCCGCTGGTAGCCCGGCCTCGCGCATGGCCGCTATAAACCCCGCTCGCCTTACAAATCCTGTTGACAGGTTTTGCGGGCCAGCGAGGTGTGCAATACGCGTGTGACCCAGCGAGACCAGGTGCTGTACGGCCAGTTGTGTGCCCAGCCGGTCGTCATTGACCACCATGGACAACTCTTTGGCATCAGCACCACGATTGACAAGTACAAAAGGTACACGCTGGGCTATGCAGCGTGCCACCAGAAGGTCATCCCGTGCGGCGGTGGCGATGATCAGTCCGTCCACACGCCTGGCCAGCATCTGCTCAAAGACTTCGGCTTGCGAAGCCGCATTGCCGTCTGCATTGGCCACCAGCGCCACACAACCAGATGCCCGCAAGGTTTCCTCTATGCCCTTGACGATGGGGGGAAATACCGGATTCATGATGTCGGGCAAAAGAACGCCTATCGCACCTGATCGCCTCGTGCGCAATGCGGCAGCGAGCTGGTTGGGCCGGTAACCCAGCGCCTGTGCTGTGGCTTCCACACGTTTGACGACCGCTTCACTGATAAGAGCGCGCCTTTTGGGATCAAGAGCCCGTGACACGGTCGAGCGATCTACACCAGCCTTGAGTGCAACCTGTGTGATCGTGACGGTTTTGCTGTGAATATCGCGCATGCCGTATTGTTGCAAGAATCAGGAAGCGGCCTGGGCAGTTCATCCTTGGAGATGCGGCTCGCTGCCTCAGTACGGGAAAGCACTGACCCGCAAGTCTTTGCAATCGGTTGCATAAACATTTATATTTGCGTGATGGACGAGCCCATGGTGGGTCGTTCAATCAGGCAAGCAAATGGAGTGCTATGAAACAACGTATTGGATGGATAGGGTTGGGCCGAATGGGAGAGGCCATGGCGAAGAAGCTGGTCAAGGCGGGTTATGACGTAAATGTCTGGAACCGCACGGCCTCCAAGGCAGAACCGCTGGCTGAATACGGTGCAAAAATTGTGGGCAGCAAACAGGACCTGGCCTCCTGTGACATGGTCTTCACCATGGTCTCCACGACAGATGACCTCAAACAGGTGCTGTTTGGCGAGGACGGTCTGGTAACCGGCAAGGCCAAGCCGAAAGTGGTGGTCGACAGTTCGTCCATTTCACAAGAAGGCTCCGCCGAAATCCGCACGCAGCTCGAGGCAGTGGGCGTGGGTTACCTGTGCACACCCGTGTCGGGCAATGCCAAGGTGGCGAAGGCGGGCAAGCTGCTGCAGGTGGCTTCAGGCCCGAAAGACCTTTACACACAGGTTGAACCCCTTCTCCAGGCCATGGCTGCGAAGGTCATGTGGGTGGGCGAGGGTGAACTGGCCCGCGTCTGGAAGATTGCCCACAACACCATGTTCGGCGTGATCATCCAGAACCTCTGCGAGATCACTGTCATGGCCGAAAAGGCGGGCATCCCCCGCCATGTCTTCCTGCAAAGCATCAACGATTCAGTGCTGGGCTCCATGTACACACGCTACAAGACACCCATGCTGACCAACCTGACGTTTGACCAGGTCACATTTACACCCAAGCTGCTGCTCAAGGACATGGACCTGGGCCTGGGTGCCGCCAAGGCCTACGGCGTGCCCATGCCATCGGCCGCTGCCACGCGTGAGTCGGTAGCACGCATGGTCGGCCGTGGTCATGGCGAGATTGACTTTGCCGTGCTGCTGCAAGAGACCGCCAATGACGCAGGCCTTGTGCTCAGGTCCGAAAACGTCAAGGTCAGCGACGGCCTGGAGTCTTGAGAGATGAGCGCAGCGCCTGAAAGAATCCTGCTGCGCGGCGCGTCCATCGTCACGATGGATGCGCAGGGCGACCTGCCTGTGGGCGACATACTGGTGACGGGCGACAACCTGACGGACATCGCCCCGGCCATCAAGGCTGACGACGCGCAGGTCATTGACGCTACCGGCTTCATCATCATTCCCGGCCTCATCAATGCCCATATGCACACCTGGCAAACGGCCCTGCGCGGGCTGTCTGCCAACTGGACGCTGCTTGAGTATTTCCAGAAGATGCATGCCGGGCTGGCCACCGTCTTCCAGCCAGAAGACCTGCACATCGCAACCCTTGTAGGCGCGCTCAACCAGATCAACTGCGGTACCACCACACTGGCGGATTGGTGCCACAACAACCCCACACCCCAGCACAACGATGCGGCGATTGATGCCCTGCTGGCCTCGGGTATTCGCGCTGCCTTCTTTCATGGAACGCCCAAGCCTGACCCCAAACCGGGGCAAACGCCGTTCTGGGAAGTGCCGCATCCACGCGCCGAAATCGAACGGCTGATGAAAGCGCATCAGGGCCAGCCACTGCTGGGCATACAGGCCGCCGTGCTCGGCCCGCACTATTCAACACTCGACGTGGCGATGCATGACTTTGCCATGGCCAAAGACCTGGGCCTGATTGCCTCATTGCACCAGGGGGGGGGACCCGCGCGCACGCCCGATGGCTGGGAAAAGCTTGAAGCTGCAGGCCTGCTCGGTGACAACATCAACATCGTGCACGGCCATGCGCTCAATGATGCACAGCTCAAACACTTTTGCGAACTGGGCATGAGCTTTTCGGCCACCGCTGAAAACGAAATGACCCAGGGTCACGGCTATCCCATCACGGGGCGGCTGCGGACTTTTGGCCG
>JAZKHN010000340.1:2578-11033 GCA_040385325.1 Pseudomonadota bacterium | reverse complement strand
TCAACCGGCCATGTGGTGAACCCTGCGCTGTACGGCAGTCTGCCTTACGACACGGTGGCGGATTTTGCCGGCGTCACGCCGCTGGCCGCGCTGCCCAGTGTGCTGGTGGTCGGTGCTGCCAGCCCCATCAAGTCGGTCAGTGAGCTGCTGGCTGCGGCCCGGGCCAATCCCGGCAAGCTCAACTACGCGTCGGCGGGTGTGGGCAGCGCTACTCATGTGAACGCGGAGAAATTTCGCGCCGTGTCCGGCATACAGCTGACGCATATCCCGTTCAAGGGCACGCCGGAGACCATTGTGGAGGTCAGTTCCGGCCGGGTGGACTTCATGTTCACCCCGGTGCTGGCGTCCATTCCGTCGATTCGCGACAACCGCATGCGCGCACTGGCAGTCAGTACGGCCAAACGCTCCACCGCCTTGCCTGACGTGCCAACGGTTGCCGAAGCCGGCGTACCGGGTTTTGTGTTTGATTTCTGGATCGGCCTGCTTGCGCCGGCCAAAACGCCTCGCCCCATCGTCAACAAGCTCAATGCCGAAGTGCGCAAGGTGATGGCCCAGCCCGATGTGATCGAACGCATGGCCAAGCTGGGTGCAGAACCCATGCCCATGGCACCTGAGCGCTTCGATGCCTACATCAAGGAAGAATTCAACACACTCGGTGCGATCATGAAGGCCGCTCCAAAATAAGCGGTTACTCATGGCATCACGGAAATTTGACCTCCAGGTCAACGGCAACAAACGCACGGTTGAGGCCGAAGAAAACACGCCGCTGATTTACATCCTGCGCAACGACTGCGGCCTCAAGGGCACGCGGTTTGGCTGCGGCGCGGGGCAGTGCGGCTCTTGCCATGTGCTGGTCGACGGCGTGTCGGTGCCCTCCTGTGACACACCGTTGTGGGCGGCAGAAGGCAAGCCCGTCACGACAGTGGAAGGCCTTGCTGTGGGTGATGCACTGCATCCGCTGCAGCAGGCCTTCATCGACGAGCAGGCTGCGCAGTGCGGTTATTGCCTGTCCGGCATTCTGGTGCGGGCGGCGGCACTGCTCAAAACCAATCCTGATCCAGCCGAGGCTGAGGTGCGCGAGGCGCTGGACCAGCACCTCTGCCGCTGCGGTACGCACAACCGCATTGTTCGTGCGGTTTTGCGGGCTGCGCACACCATGCGGGTTGCAGCATGAGCAACGCACCTGTCACCCTGCCGGGCAGCCTGAACCTGAACCGCAGGCTGTCGCAATGGCTGGCGATTCATGCTGACGGTACCGTGTCGGTCTACACCGGCAAGGTCGAGCTGGGGCAGGGCATCATCACGGTGCTCGCGCAAATCGCCGCTGAAGAGCTTGACGTTGACCTCTCGCGTGTGCGCCTTGTCGCCGCCAGCACGGGCGCTGGCCCCCATGAAGGTGTCACTGCCGGCAGCATGTCGGTACACGACTCCGGCGGTGCATTGCGCCAGGTGTCTGCCGAGGCGCGTGCCATCTACCTGCTGGCGGCTGCAGCCCGGCTGAACCTGTCACCGGATGCTGCTTCCCGACTGGAAATCAATGATGGGCAGATCAGTGCGGGCGACGGCCAGTTCACCAGCTACTGGGACCTGGCTGATGAGGCGCTGCTTGACTGTGATGCTTGTGGCGTTGCAGTAGCCAAATCGCCGGGCCGTACACGGCTCGCTGCGCAGCGTGTGGACATTCCCGACAAAGTGATGGGTCATGCCCGCTTTATCCAGGACATGCATTTGCCCGGCATGCTGTATGGGCGCGTCCTGCATCCACCGTCGCCAGGCGCAGTATTGCAGCCCATTGAGCTTGAAACCATCAATGAGTTGCCAGGCGTCGTGACGACAGTGCGCGACGGCAGCTTTCTTGGCGTCGTGGCCGACAACGAATACGCTGCGGTGAAGGCGCTGGCCCGGCTGACGCGGCTGGCGACATGGGCTGAAACCCCAGCCCTGCCCGACATGAATGCCATGCCGGACTTCTTGCGTTCGCAGCCCGCAGAGACGACTGTGTTTGCCGAGAAGAAGGGCGCAGACGTAGCTGACGGTGCACGTGAGTTTGCAGCTGCCTATTCCCGCCCCTTCCTCGCACATGCATCGATCGGCCCTTCATGCGCGGTCGCGCTTTACCAGCCCTCGGCGCTGAAGATCTGGACGCACAGCCAGGGCATACACAACATCCGGGCTGACCTTGCCGTGATGTTGGACATGCCTGCAGAGAACATCTCGCTGCAGCATGTGGAAGGCGCAGGCTGTTACGGGCACAACGGTGCCGACGATGCGGCTGCAGACGCTGCGCTGCTGGCGCGCGCGGTGCCGGGCCGCCCGGTGCAAGTGCAATGGACACGTGAAGATGAACTGGGCTGCGCGCCTTTTGGCGCGGCCATGGCTGTCGACCTCAAGGCCACCGTCGATGCCAGCGGTCGTATTGCCACCTGGCAGCATGACGTGTGGTCTACCGGGCACAGCATGCGGCCCGGGCGCAGCAAGATACCTGTGCTGATGGCTGCCAGCCTGCTTGAGAAGGGCTTTGAAAAGCAGGTCGCCATCAACATGCCCACCGCTTCGGGTGGTGGTGCAGAGCGTAATTCGGCGCCGCTCTATGACTTTGAGCAGTGGCGCGCAACCAGCCACCGCAGTCTGGTGATGCCGCTGCGGACCTCGTCCCTGCGTTCGCTGGGTGCGCATTGCAATGTGTTTGCCGTTGAATCATTCATGGACGAGATCGCTGTTTCGCTGCAGCTTGACCCGCTGGATTTCCGCCTGCGCCACCTCTCCGACCCCAGGGCACTGGAGGTGCTTGAAGCCGTGGCCGACATGTCGGGCTGGCGCCATCGTGCTGAAAAGACTGCAGGGGCCGAGGGCCGCGGCATGGGCCTGGCCTTTGCCCGCTATAAAAGCACCGGGGCCTGGTGTGCAGCGGTGGCGCTGGTCGATGCGGGCCAGGAGCTCAAGGTTGAAAAGCTCTGGCTTGCCGTCGATGTGGGCCGGGTCGTCAACCTTGATGGTGTCGTCAACCAGATTGAAGGCGGTGCCATCCAGACGGTGAGCTGGGTGCTCAAGGAGCAGGTGCAGTTCGACCGCACCCGTGTGCTCAGCAACTCTTGGGAGAGCTATCCCATCTTGCGTTTTTCTGAAGTGCCTGCCGTAGAGGTTCGGGTACTCGACAGGCCGGACCAGAAATCAATAGGCGCAGGCGAACCCACGCATGGGCCGGTCGCCGCAGCGATTGCCAATGCGATCGCAGATGCGCTGGGCGTGCGGGTGCGCAACATGCCGCTCAGTACAGACAACATCACGCAGGCCGCGCTGGCCGAAGACACCGTACAGAACTGATTTCAGGACACCACATGAAGCTGCGCATCAATATCTTCAACACGTCGAGCAATCTGCCCCTGTTCGCCGCCGTCGCCAATGGTTTTTTTGACCGCCGCGGGCTGGAGATTGAGGTACAGAACACGCCCAATTCGGACGAGCAGCGCGCAGGCCTGGCCGAGGGCAAGTTCGAGATCGCGCATGCTGCCGTCGACAACGCTGTCGCCATGATTGAGTCCGGCAAAGATGCGGTGATCGTCTGCGGCGGTGATGCCGGCATGAACGACTTCATGGTGCGCAGCGAGATCAATGCGATCAGCGACCTCAAGGGAAAGCTGCTGGCCGTCGATGCGCCGAACACGGCGTACGCACTGGCCGCGAAAAAAATCCTCAAGCTCAACGGCCTGCTTGAAAACCGCGACTACGGTGTCAAGCTGGCCGGGGGAACCGGGCCGCGCTCGGCTGCCATGGCGGCAGACCCCTTGCTGGCCGCCGGCATGATCAACCCGCCGTTTTCGTTCACGGTGCGCGAGAAAGGCCTCAAAAGCCTGGGCACGCAGTTTGACCTGCTCGGTCCCTACCAGGCCACGGGTGCCTTTGCGATGCGCCAGTGGGCTGCGGCCAGCGCCCAGACCCTGACAGATTACCTCGCTGCCTACATTGAGGGTCAGCGTCATGTGCTGAACCCTGCGCACCGCGAAGAAATGGTGGCGTTGCTGGCTGCGCGTTTCAATCTGTCGCGCGCCGTTGCTGAAGGGACTTATGAAGCCGTGGTTGCGCCGGGCTCTGGGCTGGCCACGGACGCAGGTTTCAACAACGAGGGTTTTGCGACGGTGCTTTCGATACGCGCCGAGATGGAGGGCATGTGGGGCGGCAAAGCCCCACCATCTGATCGCTACCTTGACCTGTCGCATTACGGCAAGGCACTGGGCTTGGCAAAAGCCTAGCCAGCTATGAAAAAGAAAATCCACTTCATCGGTGTCGGCAAGATGGGCCTGCCCATGGCCACACACTTCCTCGCGGCAGGCCATGCGGTCAGCGTGTATGACCCCAGCGATGAGCGCCTTGGGATGGCGCGTGTGCATGGGCTCGAAATTTCAACCAGCACGGCAGATGCGATAGCGTCGTCCGACGCGGTCTTCTCGTCACTGCCCAACGACAAGGCCCTGCGTGAAGTGGCCAGCGAGGTCACGGCACTGGCCACGCGCGGCGCTGTTTTTGTGGACACCAGCACGGTGTCACAACAGGCATCAAAGCATGTGGCAGAGCTGTGCCGCGCTGCGGGCGTGCATTACCTGCGCACAACCGTCTCGGGCAACAACAAGATGGCTGAAGCTGCACAACTGACGGTGATGGCATCCGGCCCGCGTGCGGCTTATGACGTTCTGCTTCCGGTACTGCAGTTGCTGGGCCCCAACCAGTTTTACCTCGGTGATGGGGAGCAGGCACGGCTGATGAAGCTGGTGGTCAACCTCATGATTGCGCAGACCAGCGCCATGCTGGCCGAGGGCCTTGCGCTGGGCCGCAAGGGCGGGCTGGACTGGCGTGACATGTGGAAGGTGCTGGGCGCCAGCGCCGTCGGCTCGCCCATCCTCAAGGCCAAGGCTGTGCAGCTCAGCGAGCGCGACTTCAGGCCCACCTTCACGGTGCACCAGATGATCAAGGACCTGGACCTGATTCTGGGTGAGGGCGAGGCCCTGCATTCACCGCTGCCGCACACCGCACTGGTTCACCAGCAGATGCATGCGGCCGTGGCGCAGGGCGACGGCGAGGACGACTACGCGGCCATCATCAAGGCGCTGGAGCGCAGTGCCGGGCTGGACACATCTGGCAACTGAGGCTGCAGCGACGGCGGCTGCGGCGGTTCCGCTAGCATTGGCGCATGACAAACCAGGCTTTTGAATTCGAATACCCGCGTGTGCTCAGCATCGCGGGCTCAGACAGCGGCGGCGGCGCGGGCATACAGGCTGACCTCAAGACCTTTGCAGCGCTGGGCTGCTACGGCATGACGGCCATCACCGCGCTGACTGCCCAAAACACAATGGGCGTGCGTGCCATTCACGGCGTACCGCCGCAGATGCTGCGCGACCAGATTGATGCCGTGGTGGAAGACATCGGTGTTCATGCCGTCAAGATAGGCATGCTGCATGCGCCCGAGATTGTTCACACCGTGGCAGAGGCGATTGACCGGCATTCGCTGCAGCACGTGGTGCTGGACCCGGTGATGGTGGCGACGAGCGGCGCGGTGCTGATCGACAACCCGGCCATTGCCGCGCTGGTCGAGGAGCTTTTTGGCCGAGCTGTGCTGGTCACGCCCAATCTGGATGAAGCGTCATTGCTGGTAAGCCGCAAGCTGAACAATGAAGATGACATGGAAGCCGCTGCACATGAGTTGCTGGCCAAAGGTGCGAATGCGGTGCTGCTCAAGGGCGGTCATCTGGATGGTGAAGTCGTCAGTGACCTGCTGATGGGCAAGGACGGCATGCCGCACTGGATGCGGGCATCGCGCATTCACAGCGCCAACACCCACGGCACCGGTTGCACGCTGTCATCGGCTATTGCAGCCCACCTGGCGCTGGGCCACACGCTGATCAATTCAGTGGAAGCGGCGCGCAGCTACATACGGCTGGCGCTGGAGGCCGGGGCAAAAGTGAAGACGGGTGGTGGCAGCGGCCCGCTGAATCACAGCCACGCACCACACGCGATGCTGCTGAAGCCCCTTCAACCGTGAGACAGCTCAGGCCGTAGCTGCAGTCCTGACCGGTGTGTCGCTGGTAAAGCGTGCCAGCACAAAGGTCAGCACCAAAGTCGGCAGCGCGGCGCCCAGGCTGGGCATGAGCTGCGCGCAGAGGTGGTAGCAGAGCACGCCGGTAAACCAGATCGCCACCGCGCTGTAGTTCACCTTTCTCTCGTCCACCAGCTGTGCGATGTTGCCCCGGCCCGTCAGCCTGGCCAGGATCACGCCGTAGAGCGGCACAAAGACCGAACTCAGCATCAGCAAAAATGGCTCCAGGCTGTGCATGGGCAGCACCATGGCCAGGGCGGTGCACAACACGGCCATGAGCACGCCCCAGCGGCGTACCGTCCAGCCGGGCTTGAGGCTGTGGCCGGCGACTGAGCCTGAATACAAATCGCCATAGGCGTTGTCGACTTCGTCAATCAATATCAGGCCCAGCGCAATCAGGCCGCCTTGCGCCAGCAACAGTGCGGTGACCAGATCGGTGCTTGGTGTCGTGATGGCGACCAGCACACCGAGGCCATAACACCAGATGTTGGCAATCGCGTAGCCCAGCCACGTACCGCGCAAGGTGCTTTTGCCGTTACGCCCATGGCGTGCAAAGTCGGCCACCAGCGGCAGCCATGACACCGGCATGGCAATCACAAGATCGAGTGCCGACAGGGTGCCCATGCCGCCCGTGCCGGGCTTGTTCCAGAGCACGGCCAGGCCCTGGGCATTGGCTTTGGCCAGAAACTGCCAGGTCAGCCAGAGCAGGGAGAGGATCACCAGCGGCAGGCCGAAGCGGCCAATAAACTTGCGCACCAGGCCGACCATGGAGCCCGACAGCAGCGCGATCAGCACGCCGCCCCACAGCAGGGTCGCCAGGAAAGGCCAGAGGCTGGACGCAAAGCCGCCAGACTGGCGCGCAATGGCGACAGTGCCGTCGCGCATGACAACCAGCTCAAACGTCGTCCAGCCGACCAGTTGCACCATGTTGAGCAGCACCGGCAGTTTGGCAAAACTGCTGCCGTAAGTGGCGTGCATGAGGCCAGAGCTTGAGAGACCGCTGTCGCATCCGAGCTTGGCCGTCCAGGCCAGCAGGCCTGCACCCAGGATGGACCCCAGAACAATCACCATGGCCGCCTGCTTTGCGCCCAGCGCGGGCACCAGATAAGCGCCTATCTGCATGACCAGCAGGCCCACGCCCAGGCTCAGCCACAGCGACGCGTGCTCGCGGAAGCCGAAAGAGCGTTCGCCGGTGGGTAGCGGGGTGAGGGCGGTGTTGGCGCCGTCGGCATTCGAAGAGGTGTGGGTGGTCGCCATGTGTCTGCTATGTGATGTTTTGCTTCGCGTGATGCTATTAATTTAGTAGCTGCTCACGCACGTATCTATTGGTCTGGAGGCCGATTTGATGCCTAAGATCGGCCTTTTTGAAGCTCTTTTGGAGCATTTTGACACTCCCGACGCATTGCCGGGTGCCTTAAAACAGCTGTAATAGCTAATATAGCTGTTTTGGGGACTTGCAAGCCTGGCTCAACTGGCAGGGCTATCGGGTGAGACGCCCAGCAATTTATGCAGGCGCGGGCTGGTGGTGGTGTATTGCAGCAGGGTTTCCTTGTCGGGAAACACAATCTCTGCGGCACCGAAGGCGGCCAGCGCGCTTTCGTGAAAACCGCTGAGGATGAGTTTCTTTTTGCCCGGGTAGGTGTTGATGTCACCGACCGCAAAGATGCCCGGAATGCTGGTGGCGAATGTGGCGGTATCGACCCTGACCTGCTTGCGTTCCATGTCCAGTCCCCAGCCGGCCACGGGCCCGAGTTTTGGCGACAGGCCCAGCATCACCAGCAGCGTATCTGCCTGCAGGCGAGCGATGTTTCCGTCGACATCGGTGACCAGCGCCGCGGTCAACTGGCCGCCCGCCTCTTCATGCCCCGTCACCTGGCCAACCTTGACCTGCAGTGCGCCGCCTTCGCGCAGGGCATCGATCATGAGCACCATGTCGGCATCTGCCTGGAACACATCGCGCCGGTGCAGCAGCGTCACGCTTTTGGGCTGGTCGGCATCAAGTGTGGCCAGGCGCATGGCCCAGCCGAGGGCGGTGTCATCGCCGCCCACAACCAGCACATTCTTGCCGGCAAAGTTGCTGGTGTTCTCGACGCGGTAAAGCAACTGCCTGCCCTCGAACCTGTCCAGGCCTTCGATGCGCAGCTTCTTCGGCTGGAAAGCCCCTACGCCCGATGCGAGAAAAATGGTTTTGGTGAGGAAGCGGGTTCCGCGCGAGGTTTCAACCCTGAAGCGCCCATCAGGCTGTTTCTCGACGACGCTGACTTCCTGCTCAAGGTGAAAAGGGGGGGTGAAAGGTGTCAGCTGCTTAATCAGGCTGGCGACCAGTTCGCGCCCGGTGCAGTGCGGCGTGCCGGGAATGTCGTAAAT
>JAZKHN010000340.1:1236-2478 GCA_040385325.1 Pseudomonadota bacterium | reverse complement strand
TCCACGGGGCACACGTCCACGCAATCGGTGTATTTGCAGCGGATGCAGGCGTCGGAAACGATGTGAGTCATGTTGTGTCTATCGGGGCGGATCGGTGGAAACCCTTGATTTTAAGGGCTTTCCGGGACAATTTTTAAAAGCCTAGAGAACGAGCAGCGCGCCTGAGGTCTTGTGTGAAGCAGTATCGACGAGTACCAGCGATCCCAGCACGCGGGACTGCTTGTAGGGCAGGGCGGCAATCGGCTCCAGCAAGGCGAGTTCAATCACGCCGATGGCGTTGGCATCAAGCTGGGCGGCGTCATGGCTTTCAAGCGTGTTGATGTTGATGTGGCTCACGATGCGCTTGACCTTGGCCTTGACCCAGCGGTGCCCGTGCAGCGCCAGATACATGCGTCCCGGCAACAGCGGCTCTTCGTCCATCCAGGCAACCGTTGCCGTGATCTGGTTCGAGCCGAGTGCGGGTTCAAACCCTTCTGCGGCCAGCAACCAGTCACCACGCGAGACATCGAGTTCGCGATCAAGAATGATGCCTGCGCTGTGGCCGGCTTTCACGTCTTTCGGCTGGCGTGCATGGTCAAGCACCTGCGCCACTTTGGCGGTCTTGCCGCCAGGCAGCACGGTGATTTCCTGGCCTGGTTTCACATCACCACTGGCGATGCGGCCCCAGAACACGCGGCGGCCCTGTGAGGTGTCCGAGCTGGACGAGAATTTTTCGACCCACTGCACGGGGAAGGCAAACGGTGCCGTGTCTGCCGGCGTCGCTGGCAGTTGCTCCAGCAGCTGCAGCAGGCCCGGGCCGTTGTAGCCGCACCAGCCGGGGTTGGCATCGACCACGTTGTAGCCAATCAACGCTGACACCGGGATGATGGCCTTGACCGGGATCTGCGCTTCTTCAGCGAATTTCGTCAGCGCTGCACTGATATGGGCAAAAGCGACGTCTGGCTTGTCAATGGCATCGAGCTTGTTCACAGCAAACACGATGGACGTGACGCGCAGCAGGTTGACGAGCAGCGAGTGGCGGCGGGTCTGCGGCAGCAACTCGGGCAGGGGCGATTGCCAGTCGAGTTTGGTGGCATCAACCAGCACCACGGCTGCGTCGGCGCTCGAAGCTGCCGTGACCATGTTGCGGGTGTACTGCTCATGGCCGGGAGCGTCGGCAATGATGAACTTGCGCGCTGCGGTGTTGAAGTAGCGGTAGGCCACGTCAATCGTGATGCCCTGTTCGCGCTCGGCCTGCAGGCC
>JAZKHN010000340.1:0-1136 GCA_040385325.1 Pseudomonadota bacterium | reverse complement strand
GACGCGTCGGACGTCTTGTCGTCCATGCGCGTTGCGCCGCGTTCGCTGACATCGGCGGCCAGGGTTTCAAGCACCACATCGGATGCATTGGCGGCCGGGCTGTCCACCGGGCAGGTGCAGGTGATGTCGCCGACGGTGCGAAAGCGCACGGTCTTCTCGACCGCCACTTCGCCGTCTTTCAATGGCGTGAGTTCGGTGACCGGCACCAGCAGGCCCTTGCGCTCAACGACCTGGCGCTGGTGCGCGTAGTACAGCGAAGGCAGTTCGATATTTTCGCGTTCTATGTATTGCCAGACGTCAAGTTCGGTCCAGTTCGAGATCGGGAACACGCGGAAGTGTTCGCCGGGCTGCAGCCGGGTGTTGAACAGTGTCCACAGCTCGGGGCGCTGCGCCTTGGGTTGCCACTGGCCGAAGGCGTCGCGGTGCGAGAAGATGCGCTCCTTGGCGCGTGCTTTTTCTTCATCACGGCGTGCGCCGCCAATCAGCGCATCAAAGCGGAACTCGTCGATCGCTTCCAGCAGCGTGACCGACTGATGCACATTGCGCGACTCGCCGGGGTGGGCCAGGCGCACAGTGCCGCGCTTCATCGAATCTTCAACACTGCGAACAATCAGGTTGGCGCCCAGCTGTTTGGCGCGGTAGTCGCGGAAGTCGGTCACTTCATGGAAGTTGTGACCGGTGTCAATCATCAGCAGCGGGTAGGGAATGCGGCCCGCGCCGAAAGCTTTTTCCGCGCACTTGAGCAGCACCAGCGAATCCTTGCCGCCGGAGAACAGCAGAGTGGGGCGCTCAAAGGCGGCGGCGACCTCACGCAGGATGAAGATGGCTTCTTCTTCCAGCGCGTCGAGGTGTGCATTGCTGAGATGGCCCAGCAATTGGGGTTCTGTTCTGGCGTTCATAGGGGGCTTTTCGGTAGGAGCAGAAAGTCAGTGCTGGACGTGAAGGCCGCATTCGCGGTTGTCCTCACCCTTGGTGGGGTCCACGTAGTCAAAGTTGTTGGGCAGGCCGTGGGCCGCGCAATATTCGTAGAGGTCTTTCGACGACCAGTGCAGCAGTGGCGCAACCTTGATCAGGCCATCGGGGTTGACGCTGACCGGCTCCATCTGGGCACGCACGGCGGTGTCGGTGGCGCGCAG
>JAZKHN010000339.1:0-1645 GCA_040385325.1 Pseudomonadota bacterium | reverse complement strand
GCCGGGTCGTCGGGTGGAATCTGGCCATCAGCCACCTTGGGTTTGGGCGGCTCCATGATGTCGAGAATGGCGATATAGGTCTTGCGCGCCAGATCTTCCTTCCAGGTCTTGTCGCGCATCAGGATGTCGAGCAGTTCGTCGAGTGCATCGGTCCAGCGGTTCTGCGCCATCAGCCAGCGCGCCTTGTCAAAACGCGCATCGAAGTCGCGTTTGTTGGCCGTAATTTTGGCGTCGAACCCGGCTTCGGCGCCGGCCTCGTTGGCATGCATGGCCACAAAATCAATCGCGTCCATCCAGCGTTTGAGTGAGTCAAACCGGCGCACGGCAGCCGTCTGGGCAATCACCGGGGCGAATGCCACCTTGGCATCGTCATCACTGCCGTCGAGCAGCAACTGCTTGACCAGCTCAAATCGTGCGCCTTCGTCTTCGGGCTTGTCGGCCACAGCCTTTTTCAGCTTCTCAAGGGCGTCTTCCGGTGAGACTTCTGCTTCTTCGGCGGCGTCTTCTGAGGGCAACTCTTCGCCGGGCGGCACGTGTTTGTCCAGAAACTCCTTGACCTTGCCTTCAGGCAGCGCACCGGTGAAGCCGTCCACGGGCTGGCCGTTCATCATGAGTATGCAGGTCGGAATGCTCTTGACGCCGAATGCGGCCGCCAGTTGCTGCTCCTGGTCAGAGTCGATCTTCACCAGCTTGAAGCGGCCACCGTAAGCCACTTCGACTTTTTCAAGAATGGGGCCCAGGGATTTGCAGGGCCCGCACCAGGGTGCCCAGAAATCAATCAGCACCGGGGTGGTCATGGAAGCGGCGATGACTTCCTGTTCGAAATTGGCAATGGTGACGTCGATCATGATCTTCTGGAGTTGGTGCCTGGGGACTTGAGGCCTGGAGGGAAATTTTCAACCGCAGCGAGGGTAGCACGGTGCAATGTCCCTAAGCCTCAAGAGCACAAAGTTTGCTGTATACGGCAAATTTTTAACGTGCACGTTAAATTCTTGATAAAAGTTAATATGGAAGTTAACTTTTTGCCCTCAAGATCGTGCCGGGCGATAAAAACGGCCTGAAAAACACCAAAAAAGGGCCATTTTAAGGTGCTAAAACGGCTACAAGCCAATGAATACGTGCGTGAGCAGCTATGAAAATAATAGTAAAACCGCAGTTCACCGCCCGTTCAGACCCGCGCAAGACGGCAGCACCCCGTCCGGCCTGCCCACGAAATCAGACCGTCACGGTCTCCACCAAGCCCCGCACCTTAAAATCCATGGTTTCCCGCGCCCATCGCCTTCAACACCCGACAGCCCAGACCGCAAAGGTTAGCCATGACAACAACAATCAAATCCGCCAAACCGGCGAAACCTGCGGCCAAACCCGTGATCGGTGTGGTGATGGGCTCCAGCAGCGACTGGGAGACCATGCAGCACGCGGTTCAAATCCTGAACCAGTTTGGCATTACGCATGAGGCGCAGGTGGTGTCGGCGCACCGCATGCCCGATGAACTGTTCGCTTATGCCGAAGAGGCGTCCGGCCGCGGACTGCAGGCCATCATTGCCGGGGCCGGCGGCGCGGCGCACCTGCCCGGCATGCTGGCCGCCAAGACCACCGTGCCGGTGCTCGGCGTGCCGGTGGCCAGCAAACATTTGCAGGGTGT
>JAZKHN010000338.1:0-2737 GCA_040385325.1 Pseudomonadota bacterium | reverse complement strand
AGTCGGCCAAGCTGATGGGTCTGCCCTACCCAGGCGGTCCGCACCTGTCAAACCTGGCAACGCAGGGCGACAGCGCCGCATTCAAATTGCCCCGGCCGCTGCTGCACAGCGGCAACCTTGATTTTTCATTCGCCGGTCTGAAAACCGCAGTGCTGGTGCAGGCCAAAAAGCTGGGCGACGAGCTGGAGGCACGCAAGGCCGATCTGGCCGCATCGACGCAGGCGGCCATTGTCGAAGTGCTGGTCAAAAAATCCTTAGCGGCGATGAAACAGACCGGGCTGAAGCGTCTGGTTGTCGCAGGGGGTGTGGGCGCCAATGCGCTGCTGCGCCAGCAACTCAATGACGAATGCAAAAAGCGAGGCATCCGCGTGCATTACCCGGAGCTGCATCTGTGCACCGACAACGGCGCCATGATCGCGCTGGCGGCCGGCATGCGTCTGCAGGCTGGACTGGAGACACACAAAAAAAATCCAGCGGGCTACACGTTCGACGTGAAGCCGCGCTGGAGTTTGGCCGACCTGGTCCTTTGAGGACCTTGATAATTTTTATTGAATTGCCAATTGGGCGACGTTGCTGACTGGCACTTTTTTGCCCAGCGTCAGGGTCAGCACACCGTTTTCGAGTTTGGCGCTGCTGGCAGCAACGTCAATCTCGAGCGGGAAGCGCCAGGCAGCTTTCACCTTGCGGGCGGCGTCTTCCTTGCTGGAAACGCGCACTACATCGCCTTCGATGCCGATGTCCAGTTGTTCCCTGGAAACGCCGGGTACATCCAGGGTCAGCAAATAGGTTTTTTCCTGGTCTTCGACAGAGGCTGAGCGTGCCAGATTGCTGTCTGCAAATGACGAGAAGGTGTCGTTCAGAAAGTGATCCAGCGCACTGTTGCTGACAACGGGCGCGTGGCTGCGCTGGAAGCTGCGGGCGGGGCGGGTAGCGAGTGAATAGAACATGGTGATTCCTTAGAGGGTTAAGAATGGAAAAAACGGTGATCAAACAAGGGCGGTTATTCCCTTACACTTCGCGGCGTTCACCGTGATTGCCGCATGCACACCAGCTTGGTCTGCAGATGATTTATTCAAGTAAAAAAAGGGATGTATTTTTTTATGCAACGACTCTTGAAACGTGTTCTCGCAGCCTTATTTCTTGGCGCCTCTCTTGTCGCCGCTGCCCAGACCACCGGGCAGCCGCCCATACGCATTGCGCTGATCGAAAGCATGTCGGGTGCCTTCGCCAACACCGGCGAAGCCGTGTTCCGCAACCTTGTGTGGGCAACCGAGCGCGTCAACGCGCGTGGTGGCGTGCCATTGCCTGGCGGTGCGCGGAACCTGGTGATGGAGCGTTATGACAACAAGGGTCAGAACGAGGAGGCGCTGGCCGCCTTGCGTTCGGCCATCGACGACGGTGTGCGTGTGATTGCCCAGGGCAATTCTTCGGCTATCGCCGCCGTGCTGATCGATGCCATCAACAAACACAATGAACGTGAGCCCGGCAAGCGCGTTGTCTTCCTGAACTACTCGGCAGTCGACCCTGTCCTCACCAACGAAAAATGCAGCTTCTGGCATTTCCGTTTTGATGCCCATGCCGACATGCGCATGGCCGGACTCATGGATGTGCTCAAGGATGATGGCTCTGTCAAAAACATCTACCTGATCGGCCAGGACTACAGCTTCGGCCAGGCAGTGTTGCGCGAGGCACGCAAGCAGATTGCAGTGCAGCGCCCGGACGTGCAGATTGTTGGCGATGAACTGCATGCGCTCGGCCGCGTGAAGGATTTCATTCCGTACGCCGTCAAGATCAAGGCCAGCGGCGCGCAGGCTGTGCTGACCGGCAACTGGGGCAATGACCTGACGCTGCTCATCAAGGCCGCGAAGGAAGTTGGCTACGACGGCAAGTTCTACACCTTCTATGGCAATGCGCTGGGTGTGCCTGCCGCGCTGGGTGATGCAGGCGTTGACAAGGTGGTCGCCGTGGCCGACTGGTTCCCGAATGCGCCGGGCGCGGCCTCCGAAGCTTTCTATCGCAGCTTTCGCCAGCGCTTTCCCAAGCCGCAGGACGACTATGTGCACATGCGCATGCAATTGATGATGGAAGCGCTGGCCCAGGGTATCGAAAAAGCTGGCACCACGGATGCGACAGCGGTTGCGATGCAACTCGAAAAAGTTTCGGTGTCGCTGGCCGGGCGCCAGGGCAGCATGCGCGCATCAGACCACCAGTTCCAGCAACCGTTGGAGGTCGCATTGATGGGCAAGCAGGGCGCTCCCGGTGTCAGGTTTGATGTTGAAGGCTCGGGTTACGGCTTTCGCATCATCAAGACCATTGCCGCAGAGCGCGCAGCGCAACCGCAAACCTGCAAGATGGTCAGGCCTTAATAACGCCTCGCGGGCAACGGGATTTTCTTATGCGACAGGCCGTATTGAACCTTGAAGAATCCATGATCCGGCAGGTTGCCAATGCGGGCATGGGCCGCAGCGATGTGCTGCGCTTCTGGTTTGGTGAAAGCGACGAGGCCACGCCTGCTTTCATACGAGATGCCGCGATAGCCTCGTTGCAGCAGGGCGAAACCTTTTACGCGCAGAACCTTGGCCTGCCGGAGTTGCGCGAAGCGATTGCGCGCTATGCAAGCGGCCTGCGCTGTGAGGGCGCTGCGCCGATTGGCGCTGATCGTGTGGCGGTGACGTCCAGCGGCGTGAATGCGCTGATGCTGGCGGTGCAGGCACTGGTCGATGCCGGCGACGAGGTG
>JAZKHN010000337.1:0-3964 GCA_040385325.1 Pseudomonadota bacterium | reverse complement strand
TTTTTGGCCAGCGGCTTGATGCGTTCAACCAGCGCGTCGCCTGCGTCAATGTCAACGCCGGCGTCTTTATAGGAAAGGGGGGTATTCGTCATGTAGGGTCTTGGGGGCGGCTGGGGGAGTCTGGAGGGGCGCGGGCCTGGCCGGCAGTCTTTGCCGTCACTTCAAGCCCGATAGAATCAAGCCACGATTCTAAAGGCTCTGCAAAGAGCCGATTTCAGCCCTCGCCGGCGCTTTTCAATCGGTCCGGCGGGGTCGCATGCAGGCTTTTCACGGCTTTACAGGTCTTTATGCAATTCACCAACACCCAAAAACGCGCATCGGCCTGGTGCCTGATTGCCGCGCTGGTGGTTCTGGCCCTGTGGCTTCTGGGGCCGGTGCTGACGCCTTTTGTGGTGGCGGCCGTGCTGGCCTATGCCCTGACGCCGCTGGTCAACCGCATTGACCGTATGGGCAAGGGTCGCATGCCCCGCGTGATTGCCGTCATCCTGGTTGAGCTGCTGTTCATCATCGCGCTGCTCAGCCTGTTGCTGCTCATCGTGCCCATCCTGGTCAAGGAGGTGCCCATGATGCGCGAGCAGATTCCCGTGCTGGCGGACCGCCTCAACACCAGCCTGTCGCCCTGGCTGGCGCAGTTCGGCATCAATGTGGCGCTCGACGTCCCCAGCATCAAGGCTTTCGCGCTCAAGTACCTCAACGCCAATTACGAAGACGCCTTCGGCTCGCTGATGTCTTCCCTCAAGCTGGGGGGCAGTGTGGCACTGGCCGTGATCGGCAATGCCATGCTGATTCCCGTTGCGCTGTTTTACCTGCTGATGGACTGGGACAGGTTTGTCGCCCGCCTGCTGGAACTGGTACCGCTGGGTATGCGCGCCAGCGTCGACAGTTTTCTGGATGAAGCCGACAGCGTGCTGGGGCAGTACCTGCGCGGCCAGTTGCTGGTGATGCTCATCATGGCTGCGTTTTATGCCATCGGGCTCGCCCTGTTTGGGCTGGACCTTGCCCTGCCTATTGGTGTGTTCACGGGTCTCGCCATGTTCATCCCTTATGTTGGGTTTGCCATTGGCCTCATCCTGGCCGTGCTGGCCGGCCTGCTTCAATTTGCGGCGCTCAAGGTGCTGGTCATGGTGGGGGTGGTGTACGGCATCGGGCAGGTGGTCGAGAGCCTTTTCCTGACGCCGCGCCTCGTCGGCGAGCGCATAGGCCTGCACCCGCTGGTGGTTATTTTTGCGCTGCTGGCATTCGGCCAGCTGTTCGGGTTTGTCGGCGTGCTGATTGCCCTGCCTGCCAGCGCAGTGTTGCTGGTGGCGATTCGCCGCATCAAGGCCCGTTATATGGGCAGCAAGCTCTACACGGGCTAATGCACATATACGTATGGCAGGCATGAAACAGATTGCGCTTGATATCGGGTTGGCCTCTGTACCGTCGTTCTCCAACTTTTTTGCCGGCCCCAATGAGGCCGCGCTCAGGCATATGGAGCTTTGGGCCGGCAACAGCCTGCGTTCACCCGTGCCCACCTATCTGTGGGGTGCACCGGGCAGCGGTAAAACCCATTTGCTGAAAGCCGTGGCAGAGACGCTGCGCGAGCAGGGCGCCCGCACCGGCTGGCTCGATGCATCTGTGCTCGAGCCGCCGCCGTTCGACGAATCCTGGGCAGGGGTGATTCTGGATGAATGCCACCTTTACACCGCCGTGCAGCAGCAGGCCGCCTTCAACTGGTTTGTCAATGCGCTGAGCTCGGCTGACGGCCACCCGCGCTGGGTACTGGCCGCGGGCAACCTGCCACCTGCCGACCTGGTGCTGCGTGACGACCTGCGTTCACGCCTGGGCTGGGGCCATGTGTTCGAGCTGCACGCGTTGACCGAAACCGAGCGCCGGGCGGTGCTCAGACGTGAGGCCGATGCGCGCGGCGTTTTCCTTAGCGATGAGGCCATGGACTTCATGCTCACCCGCTTCTCGCGCGACCTGAGCAGCCTGATGCAGCTGCTCGACCAGCTTGACGCTTACGCCCTGCAGACGCAGCGCGCCATCACCATACCGCTGATCAAGTCCATGCTTGAAAACCAGTGATTCCGAAATAACGATTGCCCATGAGCGCTAAAAAGAAAATTGCCCTTTTTGACCTTGATCACACCCTGATCCCGCTGGATTCCGATTTTGAATGGGGCGAGTTCACCATCGTGCAAGGCTGGTGTGACAGCACGAAGTTCAAGCGCCGCAACAGCGAATTTTTTGACCAGTACCGTGCCGGCACGCTGGACATCAACGCGTACGTGCGCTTCGCCACCCAGGCTATTCGCGAGAAGGGCGAAGCCGAGGCAATGGCGGGCCACGGGCGCTTCATGAAAACGGTCATAGGCAAGGCCATCACCCCACAGGCGCTTGATCTGGTCAGGGGCCACCAGGCTGCCGGTGAAGAAGTCGTCATCGTCACAGCCACGAATGAGTTTGTGACCCGGCCTATCGCCGCCGTGTTCGGCGTGAAAGAGCTGATTGCAGTTGAACTCGCGCGTGACGCATCGGGCTGGTTCACAGGCGACATCAAGGGCACGCCGTCCTTCCGCGAAGGCAAGGTCACACGTGTCGAAGCGTGGCTGGCGAACCGTGGGCTGGGCTGGGACGATGTTGAAACCACTTTTTATACCGACTCCATGAACGACCTGGCCCTGCTTGAAAAAGCGACCCATCCCGTGGCCACCAACCCGGACGAACGCCTGCGTGCGCTGGCTACGGAGCGCGGATGGCGCATACTTGACCTGTTCGGGGCCTGAATCAGGTTTTCAGGCTTCCCTAAATCGCGACCTCATGATCAAAAAATTTATCGACAAGCTGTTTGGCAAGTCCGGCACCACCGAAGCCGCCACCAAACGGGTCAAAAAATCCCCCTACGGAACCCGCCAGGACTTAGGCGTCAAGGACCACGGCATCAACCCCAAGCTCGTCGATGAACGCGCCTGGGATGTGGTTCATACGCTGAAAGAAGCCGGTTTTGAAGCCTACATCGTCGGCGGTGCTGTACGTGATTTGCTGGTCGGTCTCAAGCCCAAGGATTTCGATGTGGCCACCGATGCCACGCCCGAGCAGGTCAAGCAGCTGTTCCGCCGCGCCTTCATCATCGGCCGGCGTTTTCGCATCGTGCACGTTATTTACGGTAGGGGCCGTGAGCATGAAGTGATCGAGGTCTCGACTTTCCGTGCGCACCTCGACAGCGCCCTGGCCGAGCAGGTGGGTGGCAACGAGCGCACCAGCAAGAGTGAACTGGCCGGCATGAAACACGCTGTGGATGCGTCCGGCCGGGTGCTGCGCGACAACGTCTGGGGCCCGATGGAAGAAGACGCCGCACGCCGCGACTTCACCATCAATGCGATGTACTACGACCCTGAAACCCAGATCGTGGTGGACTATCACAACGGCATTCGTGATGCCAAAAAACGCATCATCCGCATGATCGGCAATCCGGTCGTGCGTTACCGCGAAGACCCGGTCCGCATCATCCGCGCCGTGCGTTTCTCGGCCAAACTCGCTGCGCTGGGCTTCAAGTTTGAAGACAAGACCGTCGCGCCGCTCTCTGAGATGAAGGGCCTGCTGGCCGATGTGCCGCAGTCGCGCCTGTTCGATGAGATGCTCAAACTGCTGCAGACCGGCCATTCGATTGCCAGCGTGGCGCAACTCAAGGCGCTGGGTCTGAACACCGGCATCTATCCCTTGCTGGACGTGGTGGTCGAGGCGGCCGAAGAGCCCTTCCTCAACCTTGCATTGAAAGACACCGACCGCCGCGTGGGTGAGGGCAAACCTGTGGCCCCGAGCTTTTTGCTGTCGTGCGTGCTGTGGGTCGATGTGCGTGAGGGCTGGGAGAAACGGCGCAAACGCGGCGAGCACACCATGCCCGCGTTGCAGGATGCGATTGACGACGCCTTCAACGCGAAGATCGGCGATGTGTCGGGCCGCGGCAAGCTGGGCACCGACA
>JAZKHN010000336.1:10848-13349 GCA_040385325.1 Pseudomonadota bacterium | reverse complement strand
GGCAGGCCGGTCAGCACGTCGATGTAGGTGCGTACCACGGTAGCCTCGGCCGACATCGGTGACATCAGCTTGAGCTTTTTGAGTTCGCTGTCCGCCTTCTTGCGGGCTTCCTTGGGCATCTTGGCGGACTTGATCTTTTTCTCGATCTCTTCGATGTCCGCGCCCTCTTCGCCTTCGCCCAGTTCCTTCTGGATGGCCTTGACCTGCTCGTTCAAATAGAAGTCGCGCTGGTTCTTTTCCATCTGCCGTTTGACACGGCCACGAATCTTCTTGTCGACGTTCAGGATATCGACTTCACGCTCAAGCTGCTCGTAGAGGTTTTCAAGGCGTTCCTTGACGCCAGACAGATCGAGGATGACCTGCTTGGCATCGAGTTTGAGCGGCAGGTGGGCTGCAATGGTGTCGGCCAGGCGGCCTGCATCGTCAATGCTGGAGATGGAAGTCAGAATTTCAGGCGGGATTTTTTTATTCAGTTTGACGTAATGGTCAAACTGCTGCATCACCGCGCGGCGCAAGGCCTCGATTTCGCTGGTCTTGTCAACGGCAATGACAAGGGCTTCAATCGGCGTGACGTTGGCGGAGAAATGATTTTCGCCATCTTCAATCTTGTTGACGGTGGCGCGTTGCTGGCCTTCAACCAGCACCTTCACGGTGCCGTCAGGCAACTTGAGCAACTGCAGGATAGTGGCTACGCAGCCGACCTCGAACATGTCTTCGACCGAGGGCTCATCCTTGGCCGCGGCTTTTTGCGCAACCAGCATGATGCGGCGTTCGGCTTCCATGGCCGACTCAAGCGCCTTGATGCTCTTGGGGCGGCCGACGAACAGCGGGATCACCATGTGCGGGAACACCACCACATCGCGCAGTGGCAGCAGGGGCAGATCGATGGGGGTGGAAGGCAGTGAAGTTTGTCCGGACATATAACCCTTAAAAACAAGCCCCGAAACGGGTGTTGGGGGCCAGGCTAAACACAGTAACTTCGAAAATGGGGAGGAATCGCAGCTTTTCAACAGCCGCCATCACCCGCCCCTACCTTTGCTCAGGCTTTTTTTGCTGCCTCGTGATACACCAGCAGCGGCGCCTTGTTTTCTTCAATTGTGGACTCGTCCACAACAACCTTGTTCACATTGCTGGCATTGGGCAAATCGAACATGGTGTCAATCAGCGATTGCTCAAGAATGGAGCGCAAACCGCGGGCACCCGTCTTGCGGGCCAGCGCCTTGCGGGCAATGGCTTTCAGCGCTGACGGGCGGATTTCCAGGTCAACGCCTTCCATCGCCAGCAGCTTGCTGAACTGCTTGACCACCGCGTTCTTCGGCTCGGTCAGGATCTGTACCAGCGCGTCTTCGGTCAATTCGGCCAGGGTGGCAACAACCGGCATGCGGCCCACCAGTTCAGGGATCAGGCCGAACTTGATCAGGTCCTCCGGCTCCACGTCCTTGAACGACTCGGTGAGGCTGCGTGCTTTCTTGCTTTTGACGGCAGCGCCAAAACCAATGCCGGACGCTTCGGTGCGGCTCTCAATGACTTTCTCAAGCCCCGAGAATGCGCCGCCGCAGATAAACAGAATGTTGGTGGTGTCGACCTGCAGGAAATCCTGGTTCGGGTGCTTGCGGCCGCCCTGTGGTGGTACCGACGCCATCGTGCCTTCGATCAGCTTGAGCAGCGCCTGCTGCACGCCTTCACCCGACACGTCACGCGTGATCGACGGGTTGTCCGACTTGCGTGAAATCTTGTCGATCTCGTCGATGTAAACAATACCCTGCTGCGCGCGCTCGACTTCGTAGTTGCAGCTCTGCAGCAGCTTCTGGATGATGTTTTCAACGTCCTCACCCACATAACCGGCTTCGGTCAGGGTGGTGGCATCGGCCATCACAAAAGGCACATTCAGCGTGCGCGCCAGGGTCTGGGCCAGCAGCGTCTTGCCTGAGCCTGTCGGGCCAATCAGCAGGATGTTGCTTTT
Organism: Pseudomonadota bacterium; assembly: GCA_040385325.1. Lineage (GTDB taxonomy): Bacteria > Pseudomonadota > Gammaproteobacteria > Burkholderiales > Burkholderiaceae_C > Polaromonas. The sequence goes on along the minus strand of JAZKHN010000336.1, from coordinate 11,386 downwards.
GGTGAGCTCGACTTCATCCTTCTTGGCCTTGTCCTTGTGGCGCAGGCGCTTGTAGTGGTTGTAAACAGCCACGGCCAGCGTGCGTTTTGCCGGCTCCTGGCCAATGACGTAGCCGTCAAGCGTGGTCTTGATCTCGAGCGGGGTCGGGAGGTCGGTACGGGTTTCGCGGACATCTTCGCCGGCGGGCAACTCATCACGGATGATTTCGTTGCAGAGGTCTATACATTCGTCGCAGATAAAGACCGATGGTCCGGCGATCAGCTTTTTGACTTCGTGCTGGCTTTTGCCGCAGAAAGAACAGTACAGAGTCTTTTCACTGGAGGAGCCTTTTTTCTCGGCCATTGCTTGGGTGCCTTTAAAAAGAAAACTGTTCGCTAATGATAACCAAATAAAAAAGGCGCTTTCTGTTACAGAAAACGCCCTTTTCAGGTCATATCACAGCGTTTTTATGCATTTATGGACGCTTGGAAATCACTTCATCGACCACGCCATAAGTCTTGGCTTCGTCCGCAAACATGAAGTAATCACGCTCGGTGTC
>JAZKHN010000336.1:0-10748 GCA_040385325.1 Pseudomonadota bacterium | reverse complement strand
GGGGAGTTGATATAGAAGGAGATGTCCTTGTCCGGGTTCTCGCTTTCCAGAAACAGCAACTGGGCCACCACGAGGTTGGCGGTCTGGTCATTAACCGGGCCGACCAGGAAAATCACGCGCTCTTTCAAGAGGCGCGAATAAATGTCATACGAACGCTCGCCGCGCCCGGACTGCTCGATCACCATGGGCACCATGCCCAGACCCTGGGTGTCGAGGGCTCCGGCCTGTGCGCCGCCGTAAATACTGTTTCTGACCATTGTTTTCTCCAGAGAGGCTTGCGAATTGCTTGGGAATTACCTGAGCCTGAGGGCTACTGTAACCAAAAAGAAATGGGGCTTGTGCGCCGGACTTCAAGCCGTGCACAAACCCCAATTTTTCAGGCGACGGAACTGATCAGTTCTGGGCCATCAATTCGTCGAAAGAGACAGACTTCTCGGTGACCTTGGCTTTGGACAACACAAAGTCGGTCACGTTGTTCTCTATAACGACGGCCTCGACTTCAGCCATGCGGCGGTTGTCGCTCAGGTACCAGCGCACCACATCCTGCGGTTTTTCATAGCTGGCGGCCAGTTCTTCAATGTGCGCCTTGAGCTGCTCGGGCTTGGCTTGCAGTTCGTTGGAACGAACCAGTTCTGCCACCACCAGGCCGAGGCGCACACGCTTTTCGGCTTGCGGACGGAAGATGTCATCGGGAATTGGCGCCTTGTCTGCATCTTTCACGCCGCGCTGTTTCAGGTCGGCGCGGGCGGCTTCGATCATGCGGTCGAGTTCAGCCTGGATACTGGAGTTCGGCAGGTCGAGTTCGGCCTTGGCAACCAGCGCGTCCATGACGGCGTTCTTGTTGCGTGCCAGCACGCGGAACTTGACTTCGCGCTCGAGGTTTTTCTTGATGTCGCTGCGCAGGCCTTCAACCGTCGCGTCGGCAATGCCCAGAGACTTGGCCAGTGCTTCGTTGACTTCAGGCAGGTGTGCGGCTTCGAGCTTTTTGACGGTGACGAGGAAATCTGACTGCTTGCCGGCAACTTCCTGGCCATGGTAGTCAGCGGGGAAGCTCAAGGGGAAAGTCTTGCTTTCACCGTTTTTCATGCCGCGCACGGCTTCTTCAAATTCTTTGAGCATCTGGCCATCGCCGATGATGAACTGGAAGTCTTCCGCCTTGCCGCCGGCAAATGGCTCGCCGTCGATCTTGCCTTCGAAGTCGATGGTGGCACGGTCACCGTCCTGAGCCGGTGCATCGGCTGCGCGCTGTGCAAAGGTACGGCGCTGCTTGCGCAGGATGTCCAGGGTCTTGTCGATGGCAGCATCGCTCACATCGGCAGTGACCTTCTCGACTTCGGCGGTGGCCAGATCGGCAATCTTGACTTCAGGATAAACCTCAAATACAGCGTCAAACTGCAGGTCGCCTTCAGGCGCGCCTTCTTTTTCGCTGATGCGGGGCTGGCCTGCAACGCGCAGCTTGGCCTCGTTAGCAGCGGTGGCAAAGGCCTCGCCAACCTTGTCGTTCATGACTTCGTAATGCACGGAGTAGCCATAACGCTGGGCCACAACATTCATGGGCACCTTGCCTGGACGGAAACCGTCCATCTTGACGGTACGGGCCAGCTTCTTCAGGCGGGTATCAACTTCAGACTGGATGGTGCCCACAGGCAGCGTCAGGGTGATCTTGCGTTCCAGCTTTTCGAGGGTTTCAACATTCACGGCCATGGTGGGCTCCTAAAAATCTAATAGTCAATCAGTCAAACAGAGGCTGCCGAGGGTCGGGTTGACATCAACAAGCCTGCAATTTTCAAGGGTGGTGCGCGGGGGGGGACTCGAACCCCCACATCCTTGCGGACGTCAGGACCTAAACCTGGTGCGTCTACCAATTTCGCCACCCGCGCGCCGGAAACAAAAAACGGGAATGCGGCCTGCCGGAGATTGCTCTCAAAGGCCTGGCCGAACTCCCGCCTGAAATCGGTCAACCGCGTATTTTAGCCTGTAAAGAAGCCCTGCCCTGCAGGCTGGGCGTCAGGCTGCGACCGGTGTTTCGCGTTTTACCCTGAAACAAGCTGCGTACATGGCCGGCAAGGCCAGCAGCGTCAGAACAGTCGCCACAATCAGCCCGCCCATGATGGCCACGGCCATGGGCCCCCAGAAGACGCTGCGTGACAGCGGAATCATGGCCAGCACTGCAGCGGCAGCCGTCAACACGATGGGCCGCAAACGGCGTACGGCAGATTCAACGATTGCGTCCCAGGCCGGTATACCGCGTGCGCGGTCCTGCTCGATCTGGTCAATCAGGATGACCGAATTGCGCTGGATCATGCCCATGAGCGCAATCACACCCAGCAAGGCCACAAAGCCGAACGGCCTGCCCAATATCAACAAGGCAGCGGCCACACCGGCAATGCCCAACGGCCCGGTCACAAAAACCAGCAGCGCACGGCTGAAACTGTGCAGCTGCAGCATCAGCAGGGTGAAGGTCAGGAACAGCATGATGGGCACGCCCGCCACGATGGATGCCGAGCCCTTGCTGCTTTCTTCGACAGCGCCGGCCACCTCGATGCGGTAGCCATGAAAGCCGGCAGCGTGCCATTTCTTTTCAAGCGCATTCAGTCTGGGTTGCAACTCGCCGGTCACCGTCGCACCCTGCAGGCCTTCGACGATGTCGCTCTGCACCGTGATCGCGTAGTCGCGGTTCTCACGCCACATCACGCCCGGCTCCCAGGTGAACACCGGTTTGGCGATCTGCGTCAGCGGGATCGATTTGCCCGACGCCGTCGGCAGGTAGGCGTTACCGATATCAGTGATGGCATTGCGTTCGTCCTGCGGCTGGCGCAGCACGATGTCGATGAGCTTGTCGCCCTCGCGGTACTGCCCGACCGTCGTACCGGCAAGAATCGTGCGGGAAGCCTGCGCAATCGACTGGCTGGTCACGCCAAGCGCCCGCGCCTTCGATTGATCGACCTCAAGCCGCAGCACCTTGACGGACTCATTCCAGTTGTCGTTCACGCCACGCGTGTTGGTGTTCTCGCGCATGACGGCCTTGACCTCGTCTGCCCGCTCACGCAGCACCAGCGGGTCAAGGCCGACCACACGGAACTGCACCGGATAAGGCACAGGCGGGCCATTGGGCAGCAGCTTGATGCGCGCCCGCACTTCGGGGAATTCAGTTGCCATCAGCGCCGGCAGTTTGATGCGCAGCGATTCGCGCAGCTTCAAATCCCTGGGCAACACAATCATCTGCGAGACGTTGCTCTGCGGAAAGACCTGGTCCAGCGGCAGGTAAAAACGCGGCACGCCCGAACCCACCCAGGTGCTGACCGAGGTAACGCCCTCTTCTTTCATCAGGCGCGCTTCCACACGTTTGGCCACAGCTTCGTTCGCTGCGAACGACGTGCCTTCGGGAAACCAGATGTCCAGCATGATCTCGGGCCGGCTCGAATCCGGAAAGAACTGCTGCTGCACCTTGCCCATGCCGACGATGCCCAGTGCAAACATCAACACTGTTGCGACTATGGTGATCCAGCGGTATTGCACACACCAGTTCACCGCCTTGCGGAAGGTGTTGTAGAAAGCAGAGTCGAACATCTCGTGCTCGTCTTCATGGCCAGGGGTGTGATCGTCGTGCGCCTTTTCGACGACATGGTCGGGTTTTTTCAGCAACAGCGTGCCGAGGTAAGGCACGAAGTACACCGACACGATCCAGCTCAGCACCAGCGCGATCACCGTCACCGCAAAAATCGCATAGGTGTATTCGCCGGTGACGGATTTCGCAAGGCCAATCGGCAAAAAGCCTGCCGCCGTGATCAGCGTGCCAGTCAGCATGGGCATGGCCGTGATCTCATAGGCGAAGGTAGCAGCGCGTACCTTGTCGTAGCCTTCCTCCATCTTGCGCACCATCATCTCTACCGCAATGATGGCGTCATCGACCAGCAGGCCCAACGCAATGATGAGCGAGCCCAGCGAGATTTTGTGCAGCCCGATGCCGAAGTACAGCATGGCCAGAAAAGTCACACTTAAAACCAGCGGAATAGTGATGCCAACCACCAGGCCGGGGCGAATATCGATGTAATAACGCTTCCACCAAGGCAGGGGACCATTCGGCCCCTCCGGTCGCTTGTGGAAACCCAGGCTGATAAAACTCACCGCCAGCACGATCACCACGGCCTCGATCAGCACACGCACAAATTCATTGACCGATGAAGACACCGCCGTCGGCTGGTCCTGGATCTGCACCAGCGTCATGCCTGCGGGCAGCGTCTTGCTGATATTGGTCGAGAGCGCCTTGAGCGATTTGCCCAGCGCAATGATGTCGCCGCCCTTGGCCATGGAAACACCGAGTGCAATGACCTCTTTGCCCTGGTGATGCACCTTGATGCTGGGCGGGTCCACATAACCGCGCTTGATCTCCGCAATGTCACCGAGCTGCAACTGGCTGCCTGACGTACCGCGTATCGGCATGGCACGCAGTTGCTCAACCGCGGTGAACTGCCCTGCCACACGCACCTGCACGACATCGAGTGGCGTCTGCACTGCACCCGCTGACTCGACCGCATTCTGCTGGCCCAGTTGCGTCAGCACCTGGTTGAAGTCCAGCCCCAGCTGGGCGAGGCGCTTCTGCGAAATTTCAATAAAGAGTTTTTCGTCCTGCGCGCCAAAGAGCTCGACCTTGGCGACATCAGGCACGCGCAGCAATTGCTGCCGCACGTCATCGGCAAACAACTTGGTTTCGGCATAACTGAAGCCGTCGGATTCCAGCGCGTAGATCACGCCATACACATCACCGAACTCATCGTTAAAAAATGGCCCCTGGATGCCACCCGGCAATGTGCCGCGCATGTCTCCGATTTTTTTCCGCACGCTGTACCAGACGTTGGGCACATCGGCGGCTTTTGAGGAATCCTTGATCTGGAAGATGATCTGCGACTCGCCGGGCTTGGAATAGCTGCGGATCTTGTCGGCGTAAGGCACTTCCTGCAGGGTGCGCTCAAGCTTGTCAGTCACCTGCTCGGCCACCTGCTGCGCAGTGGCACCCGGCCAGTAGGTACGGACCACCATGGCGCGGAAAGTAAAAGGCGGGTCTTCGTCCTGGCCGAGCTGAAAGTAGGATGCGAAACCCAGCAACATCAGCACCACCATGAGGTAGCGCGTCAGCGCCGGGTGGTCAAGCGCCCATCTGGACAGGTTAAAGCCTTTCGAAGGCGCGGCAGATCCCGAAGAGCCGGAAGGAGGAGTCTGTGACATGACCGCCCCTTACTTTGAAGCGGGACCAGCAGGAGCCGAGGCAGCAAGCCTGACGGCGGCGGCGTCACCGGCTCCAGGGTTGACGGCCGTCTGGGGAGTAGCAGCGGGCGCAACGGCTTTTTCCTGATAAATACTGACCTTCTGGCCGGGCGACAGCACATGCACGCCCGCGCTAACCACCATTACGCCAGGCTGCAAGCCAGCGGCCACCACCACGTCATTGCCGTCCGCGGTGGCGATCTGCACGGTCTGCGACTTGACCGTCATGGTGGCTTTGTCGACCACCCAGACGGCACTGGCCTTGCCCTCTTGCCTCAGCGCGCTGGTCGGCAGCTTGATGACCTGAAGGCCTTCCGGCGTTCCGGCCAGGCCTTGCGGAATCACATACACGGTCGCGCCCAGGGGCGGTGTGGTGTCTCTCGCCTCGAGCGACACCTTGACCGGGTAGGTACGCGTCAGCGGGTCAGCGCTGGCGCCCACTTCGCGGACTTTCGCGGCGAGTTGCGCGTCCTGCGTCCAGCCGCGCACCTTCACCGGCTGGCCGGGTTTGAACGACGTGACCTTGTCTTCAGGTACCGAGAACACCACGTCGCGCGGGCCGTCGGCGGCAATGCGCACGACCGGCGTTCCCGCCGTCACCACCTGGCCGGGCTCTGCTTCAATCGCCGTCACCACACCTGCAACATCAGCCACAAGCGATGCGTAACTCGCCTGGTTGCCCTGCACGGCCAGTTGCGACTGGGCCTGCTCGTACTGCGCCTGGGCGGCCTTCAGCGTGGTTTCGCGGCGCTCCAGTTCGGCGCCGCTGATGAAGTTCTGCTCTTTCAGTTCCCTGTAACGCCTGAAGTCCGCGGCAGCCAGGTCGCGGTTGGTGGCGGCGGCCTGCAGCTGTGCGCGGGCGGCATCGGCAGCCAGTTTGTAATCCTGCGGGTCAAGCTGGGCCAGCACCTGGCCCGCCTTCACGCGCTGGCCCAGTTCAGCCTGGCGTTTGATGATCTTGCCGCCAACCCGGAAGCCGAGACGGGACTCCACCTGGGCCCGGACTTCACCCGCATATTCATGGGTTGACGAAAAAGTATTGACGCCTACCGTCAGTACCTTCACGGCACGAACCGGCTCCTCGGGCGGCGCGGCTGGCGAGCAGGCCGCCAGCAGAAATGCGGCGCCTGCAAGAAGACCAATAAGGGGGGCGCTCCCAGGCGCAGGCATTGTTTTTTTCATGATTCAGGTAAGGTAAATGGCTATTACTGACTGACTGGTTAGTAATCTATGAGAAAGCACGGGGCTTGTCAAGCGACAATCTGACACATGAATGACGGCGCAAAACAAGGCACCCATGCGCTGGCGCACGGCGTCAGCCACTACGAAAACTTCCCGGTCGCGTCCTTCCTCTGCCCGCCTGAACTGCGCCCTGCCGTAGCGGCCATCTACTGGTTCGCCCGGACTGCCGACGATATTGCAGACGAAGGCGATGCGGCCCCGCATATCCGGCTGGCCGACCTTGCCGCCTACCACGAGGATTTACTGGCCTGCGCGGCGGGCCAGCCGGTGTCCGCGCGCTGGGCTGCTGTTTTTATCCCTCTGAAAGCAGTCATCAGGCAGTTCGACCTGCCGGTACAACTGCTGGCCGACCTGCTGAGCGCCTTCGAGCAGGATGTGGTCAAGAAGCGCTACGCGAGTCAGTGGGACGTGCTCGACTACTGCCGCCGCTCCGCCAACCCCGTGGGCCGGCTGCTGCTGCATCTTTACGGCCTGAAGGATGAAGCATCACTCAAGCGCAGCGACTGCGTCTGCAGCGCCCTGCAGCTCATCAATTTCTGGCAGGACCTCGGCATAGACATTCCCAACGGCCGCATTTACCTGCCCGCAGAAAGTTGGGCCGCGCACGGCGTTGACGAGGCCATGCTGCTTGCGCGCGAGATCAACCCCGCCACCACGGCGCTGGTGAAAGCGAACGTCGTGTGGGCGCAGGCGTTGATGCGCGAGGGCGCGCCGCTGGCCAAAACGGTGCCGGGCCGTGCGGGCTGGGAATTGCGGCTGGTCGTGCAAGGCGGTTTGCGCATTGCCGAAAAAATTGAACAGCTTGATTTCGCCACGCTTCGAACCAGGCCAAAGCTCAAGACATGGGATGCCATCGTGATGGGCTGGCGCGCCCTGTGGATGTAGCGTCCAACGAAGCGAGGCTTTCGCAAGCAGAGGCGCGGAACCGGCTTCGCCGGGCCGCAGGCGAACGGCCCCCTCCGGGGGCAGGGCGCGACACGAAGTGCGCAACCGTGGGGGCGATAATCCCCGAATGACGCCAGAACAATACGTACAGGAAAAAGCCGCCGCTTCGGGCAGCAGTTTTTACTACGCATTCCTGTTCCTTCCCAAGGAACGCCGCGCTGCGATCACCGCCTTTTATGCCTTCTGCCGCGAGATTGACGACGTGGTCGATGAAGTCGTGGACCCCGGTGTAGCCCGCACCAAGCTGGCCTGGTGGCAAGCCGAGGTCAGCAGATCTTTTGCCGGCCAGCCCACCCACCCTGTGATGAAGGCCCTGATGCCCCTGGCGGCGACCTACAAGATCGAAGAGCGCCACCTGCAGGCCGTGATCGAAGGCTGCCAGATGGACCTGGAGCAAAACCGCTACCTCGACTTCATCGCGCTGCAGCGCTACTGCCACCTCGTGGCCGGTATCGTGGGCGAAGTCGCCGCGCGCATCTTTGGCCAGACACAGGAAGAGACCACCACCTACGCCCACAAGATGGGCCTGGCCTTCCAGCTGACCAACATCATCCGCGACGTGGGCGAAGATGCCATGCGTGGCCGCATCTACCTGCCGGTCAATGAGCTGCAGCAGTTCGATGTGAAGGCGCACGAGATCCTCAAACGCCAGTATTCAGACCGCTTCACCGCGCTGATGAAGTTCCAGACCGACCGTGCGCTGGCGCTTTACGACGAGGCGATTGCCATGCTGCCCGACGCAGACCGCCGCGCGCAGAAGCCCGGCCTGATGATGGCCAGCATCTACCGCACCCTGCTGCGGGAGATTGCGCTTGATAACTACCAGGTGCTGCACCAGCGCATCAGCCTGACGCCGCTGCGCAAGTTCTGGCTCGCCTGGAAAACACAGGCCTTCAATCGTGTGGTTTAAGCGCTCTTGAAATCCAGAGTCGCAGTCATTGGCGCCGGCTGGGCAGGTTGCGCCGCAGCGGTTGAAGCCACACGCCTTGGCCACCAGGTCACCTTGTTCGAAGCAGCCCGTACTGTCGGCGGGCGCGCACGCAAGGTTGACGTCGACTATCAGGGCCAGACGCTGGCTCTGGACAACGGCCAGCACATCCTGATTGGCGCTTACACCGACACCCTGCAGCTCATGAAGGATGTCGGCGTTGATGCAGATGCCGGTCTGCTGCGCATGCCACTCACGCTGCAGTTCCCCGACGGCGACGGCCTGAAACTGCCAGACCTGCCCGCTCCGCTGGATGCGCTGTGGGGCATCCTCACCGCGCGCGGCTGGTGGTGGAGCGAAAAATTCTCTCTGCTCAAGGTCGCCACGGGCTGGCGACTGAAGAACTTCGCATGCGCGCCTGAACTGTCGGTTGCCGATATCTGCAAGGGCTTGCCGCAACGCATCATGGCGACCTTCATTGAGCCGCTCTGTGTGTCTGCCCTGAACACCCCGCCAGAACGCTCCAGCGGCCAGGTCTTCCTGCGTGTGCTGCACGATTCGCTGTTTTCCGTGAGCGGCGGCTCCAATCTGTTGCTGCCGCGCCTGGACCTGGGCGCGCTGCTGCCCGGTGCGGCCTGCGGGTGGCTTCAGGTGAAGGGCGCAGCAGTACATACCGGCGCACGCGTGCAGTCCATCGCCCAAACGACTGCTGGCTGGCAGCTGCAGCTTGATGCTATTGACTCCGGAAGTTCAACGCAGCTGTTTGACAGGCTCATCCTCGCCTGCCCGCCACAGGAAGCCGCACGGCTGCTGGACACGACGGCCCTGCCCTGCAAAAACTGGCTGGTCGCCGCCAGGGCGCTTGAGCATGAAGCTATTGCCACCGTTTATGCCATGGCGCGAGGTACGCGTTTGCCGCTGCCCATGCTCGCGTTGCGTTCTGCAGAAGGCTTTCCGGCCCAGTTTGTATTCGATCGTGGCCAGTTGGGCGGTCCGGCCGGACTGCTGGCCTTTGTCATCAGCGCCAGCCACGGCGGCGCCGCAGCACTAGCCAGCCAGGTGCAGCAACAGGCCACAGCGCAGCTTGGTCTTAAGGACATGCAGGTGCTGCAGACCATTGTCGAGAAACGCGCCACCTTCGCCTGCACCCCCGGCCTGCAGCGGCCCGCCATGCGTGTGGCAGAACATCTGCTGGCGTGTGGCGACTATGTGGAAGGCCCCTACCCGGCCACGCTGGAAGGCGCGGTGAGGTCCGGGCTGGCAGCTGCACGCAGTCTTTGACCTGAAATTGCTATTTAATTAATAGCTACTCACGCACGTATCTATTGGTCTCCAGCCGTTTTAATGCCTTAAAACGGGCTTTTTTTGGCTGTTTTTTGACGTTCTTGCGATTTTTAAAACTCAAACCAGACTTCCAGCGCAAAAATTTAACGTGTACGTTAAATTTTTAATGTATACGTTAAAATCTGGCTGGCGCGGCAGTCAGACAACCCGGATCAGGTCACAAAGCTCCGTCAGGCTGGTCACCGACAGGTGTGGTTTCTCTTCGTGCTTCCAGACATAGGCCGCGCGGTTGACCCAGACCGTCTGCATGCCCACGTTAAGCGCGCCCATCACGTCGAGCATGGTGTCGTCGCCGATATGCAGCACGTTCGCCGGTGAGGTGTTCACAGCGCCAGCAGCCGCCATGAAAATCCGCGGGTCGGGTTTGGGTGCGCCAAACGACTGCGCGCTGATGCTGGCCTTGAAAAATTGACCCAGGCCCACCCGCTCAATGTCGGCATTGCCGTTGGACAGCGCCACCAGAGGAAAACGTTCCGCCAGAAAAGTCAGCGCGTCCAGCGCGTCCTCAAACAGCGTGACCCGATTGCGTTCGGCAAAAAAGACTTCAAAGCCTTCTTCGGCCAGCAGCGGGTTTTCTTTTGATCTGTAAAGCGCCAGGCGTATTGCCTCGCGCCTGACAGCGCTCATGTTGTGTTTGAGCTCGGGTCGCGTGCGCACGATGTGCTCACGTATCTCGTTGCGAACCTGCGGGTTGGCGAACAGCGCAGCCGTCATGGGCGCGTGTTCGCTGAGCCAGCTCTCAAGCGCCTTCTCGGCTCTTTCAATCACCGGCCACACAGGCCAGAGCGTGTCGTCAAGGTCCAGGGTGATGGCCTTGACCAGTTTCAAATCAAGCGTATTAACCATGTAGTAGGCGAGAATAACCCATGTCTTTTGCGCCCGAACCCACCTTCAAGCACGGCCAGCCACCCAAGGCTGCATCGGGCACCGCCATCCTGTATTGCAACCTTGGCACACCTGATGAGCCGACCGCACCGGCACTGCGCAGCTACCTCGGCGAATTTTTAAGCGACCACCGCGTGGT
>JAZKHN010000335.1:0-3400 GCA_040385325.1 Pseudomonadota bacterium | reverse complement strand
TCTCGAACTCGCCGCGTGCAGGTGACTACGGCGTGCGCACGACCTGGGAGCACATAGATGCCTCCGACAAGGAAGTGCTGCTGCTGGGAATGATCGAAGACCCGGAAGCGATAGACAAAGCCGATGAGATCGTGGCAGTCGACGGGCTGGACGCGGTTTTCATAGGCAGGGGTGACCTGACAGCAGCCTACCGCGACCGCGAGGCGGGCTCGCCGAAGGTGAAGGCAGCAACCCTGAAAGTGATTGAAGCCTGCAAGCGTCATGGCAAACCGGCTTTCCTGCTGACCGCAAATGCCAAAGAGGCGGCTGAATACGCGGCGCTGGGCGTCAGCGGCTTTGTCACCGGCTCTGACCAGGGTTTCATGCGCGCTGGCGCTACTGCGGCACTGCGTGAGTACCAATCACTCCTTAACGGAAAGGACCGGAAATGATAGAAGCAATCGACAACACAAAAAAGGCGTCACCGCCGCAAGGACTCTGGCGCAAGAGCAGCCCGGGTCTGAGCAAATCGCTGCTCAAAGGTGCCGTGGACCTGCATTGCCACAGCGGGCCATCTGTCATGCCGCGCTATTTCGACCACTACGAAGCCATGCAGGAGGCCTCCGAAGCGGGTGTACGAGCATTGCTAATCAAGGACCATTACTACTCGGCCACCCCTGTGACCGAGATGCTGAACAAGCATTTCAGCCATATGAAAGTGACTTTGCTGTCTGGCGTGCCCCTGAACAACCAGAGTGGCGGCCTGAACATCTACGCGGTGGAACACGGCATTGCGCTTGGCGCGAAGCTTGTGTGGATGCCGACTTTTTCATCGAAGAACCACATTGAGCACCACAAGAACAACGCCACGCCGGGTTTTCCGAACTCAAAAAAAACCATGATGCCGCCAAAGCCCGTGCATGTGGTGGATGAGGCAGGCAACCTGCTGCCAGAGATATTTCCGATCCTCGACACGATTGCCGAGCACGACGTGGTCCTGTCTTCAGGTCATCTCCACATCAGTGAAATCTGGCCACTGTTTGAAGAGGCCAAACGTCGCGGGGTGAAACGCATGATCTGCAACCACCCGACCTACATCATTGACGCCACCCCCGCAGACATCACACAGCTCGTCGGCATGGGTGTGTATATCGAGCACTCCATGTGCATGTTTACCGAGCTGTCGAAGTTCTGCTTCTATGACCCGCAGACGCTGGACACCCTTATCAAGGCCGCCGGCGTTGATCACACCATTCTCGGGTCTGACCTTGGCCAGGCGGGAAATCCGCGATTGGTCGATGGCTTTCTTGATGTCATCGAAACCTGCCTGGACCTGGGCTACGGCGAAGCCGATGTTCGCAAGATGGTGTCTACAAACGCTGCCACGCTCGTCGGCCTGTAGACGTTGACTTTTTTATTTCGACCCTGAAACGCTGAGCCCTGAACCTTTTGAAAACTTTCATAACTGGAGACAACAATGAAGACAACACGCTTTAAAACCTTCTACCGCACGCTGCTGCTTGCCGCCGTCTGTGTCCTTTCTGCGCAAGCCATGGCGCAGAGCTTCCCGTCCCGGCCCGTGAAGATCATCGTGCCATACCCGGCGGGCGGTCCTGTGGATGGCGTGGCCCGTGGGTATGCGGAGCGCCTGTCCAGGGTATGGAACCAGCCGGTCGTGATCGACAACCGGGGTGGTGCGAACGAAGTCATCGCAGCTGACCTGGTTGCCAAGTCACCCGCCGATGGCTATACCATTTTGTGGGGAGCGGATGCATCGTTTTCCACCAATCAGTTCCTGTTCAAGAAGTTGCCTTACAACCCGTTGACGGATCTTGTGCCGGTGACTCGGGTCACGTTCGTGAACATGGGCCTGATCGTGGAGGGCAGTCTGCCGGTCAACAATCTCAAGGAATTCATCGCGCTGGTCAAGGCCAACCCCGGAAAATACAACTATGGCTCTGCAGGGGCGGGCAGCCCGACGCATATTCACTTCGATGCCTTCCTCCGCCAGGAAGGCCTGCAGATGACACACATTGCCTACAAGGGCATTGCGCCTGCAGTCCAGGACATGCTTGGAGGGCAGGTGCAGGCCATGATGGCTGGCGTCACGGCAGCAACGCCTCACCTTGCATCGGGCAAGATGAAGATACTTGCCATCAATGGCAGCAAACGAGCAAAGCTGATACCCAATGTGCCGACATTGGCCGAAGCGGGCTCACCGAATGCAGAAACATATTTCTTTATTGGCCTGGCGGTTCCAAAAGGTACGCCCAAACGAATTATTGATGCCATCGCAAGCGCAAACCAGAAGGTGATGGCTGACCCGGCTTTTGTGGAAAAAACGCTGGACCCCTACGCGTTTGAACCTCTGGCCGAAACACCCGAGATGTTCTCCAGATTCCTGATCACTGACCGCCAGCGGGCAGAGAAAAAGGTAAGGGACGCCGGTGCCAGGCTGGACAGCTAGCACACTGCAGATCCCTGCAACCCGGTGCCGCACGCAGATGGCTGCTGCGGCAGTCCGTTTGCAATTTGGCTCGCGGTGAGCGCGAGGCCAAGACCCCTAACTTTTCCTGAAGACATTTAAAAAAGAACTCATGAATCTCACCGGCAACACCATCCTGATCACCGGCAGTACCAGCGGCATTGGCCGGGCTCTCGCCGAAGAATTTCATGCACTGGGCAATCAGGTCATCATCTCAGGCCGCCGGCAGGCGCTGATTGACGAGATCACTTTGGCGAATCCCGGCATGTGCGGCCTGCAGGTCGATGTGGACGACCCGCTGGCTGTCAAGGCTTTCGCCGCGCGTGTCCGGGACGAATTCCCTAAATTGAATGTACTCATCAACAATGCGGGCATTTTCAAGGTCGAAGACCTTAACAATGACAGCACGGACATGTCCATTGCATACGCCACCCTGCAGACCAATATTGTCAGCGTACTCCAGCTGACTGCAGAACTGCTGCCCCTTCTCAAGGCGCAACCCAAATCAGCCCTGATGGCGACCTCGTCTGGCCTTGCGTTTGTGCCCCGCGCGGCGTATCCGTCGTATTGCGGCAGCAAGGCGTTTATTCATGCCTGGTTGCAGTCCTTGCGCTTCCAGCTACGCAATACATCCGTTGAGGTGCTCGAGCTAGCACCACCATATGTACAAACCGAGCTTGGCGGGCCTGAACAGGCGACCGACCCGCGAGCCATGCCACTGGCCGACTACATTTCAGAAGTCATGGAGCTTCTCGGTAACCCGAATCCGCCGCGTGGCGAAATCCTGGTGAAACGGGTTGAGGGAATGCGCTGGGCGGAAAAAAACGGCACCCATGAAAAAACCTTTGTAGCGCTGAACGCGCTCTGAAGGACTGATCTGACATGTTCCAGCAGAAAAAAGTCATCATCAGTTGCGCCGTCACTGGCGCCATCCAC
>JAZKHN010000334.1:0-7371 GCA_040385325.1 Pseudomonadota bacterium | reverse complement strand
AGCGCCTGCACCAACTGGTCTTCGTCGCTGATGGCCTCGTTGAAGGATTGCACCTGCACGCCTTCAGGCAGCGACGCCCAGTCGGCCATGCCGGTGGCCAGTTGCTGGTAGTCGTCAAGCAGCGCAATGCGTGCGGGCATGAGCGTCACACCACTTTCGAGTCTTGCAGGCCGGCAATCGCTGCGTCGTTCATGCCCAGCACCTCGCGCAACACCTCGGCGGTGTGCTGGCCCAGCACTGGCGGGCCGCGTTTGTATTCAACCGGCGTGGCAGAAAACTTGATGGGGTTGGCGACCTGCGGCACGCTGCCGGCGGTGGCATGCGGCAGGCGCAGCAGCATGTCGCGGTGTTTGATTTGCGGGTCGGCAAAGACTTCGGCAAAACCGTTGATGGGACCGCTGGGGACATTCACCGCATCAAAGGCCTGGTACCAGTCGTTGACCGTACGGGTCCTGAAGATGCTGGAGAGTATGGGAATCAGCGTCGTGCGGTTGCCGGACCGCAAGGGGTTGGTCTTGAAGCGTTCGTCGCTTGCAAGTTCAGGCACGCCAAGGATCTTGCAAAAGGCCAAGAACTGCGTGTCGTTGCCCACGGCAATCATGATGTCTCCGTCCGTGCAGGCAAACGACTGCCACGGACAGGTAATGAGTGACGCATTACCCAGGCGCTCTGGCTGCTTGCCGGTAGCGAGGTAGTTCATGGCCACGTGCGAGATGGCGGCGACCTGTGCATCGAGCAGTGCCAGGTCGATGTGCTGGCCTTCGCCGGACACGACATCGCGGTGGCGCAGCGCGGCAAGAATCGCGCTGACGGCGTAAAAGCCTGCGGTGATGTCGCTGACCGAATAACCCACGCGCAACGGGCCTTCGCCCGGTTGGCCGTCCTCCTGACCCGTCAGGCTCATCAGCCCGCTCATGCCCTGAAAAATGGGATCGTAGCCAGGCAGATGGCTGTAAGGGCCGCTTTGACCAAAGCCGCTGATGGAACAATACACAAGCTTCGGGTTGATCAGCCTGAGTGAGGCATAGTCCAACCCGTACCGGGCGAGGTCGCCGGCCTTGAAGTTCTCGATGACGATGTCGCATTTGGCGGCCAGCTCCCGTATCAACGCCTGACCTGCCGCCTGCGACATGTCGACCGTGATGGAGCGCTTGCCTCGGTTCATGGCCACGAAAGACGAACGCTCGCCACTGTCCTTGCCCGCCTCGTCCTTGAGGCTGAAGCCCTGGTGGCGCACATCGTCGCCGCGCCCGGGCCGCTCGACCTTGATGACATCGGCACCGAAGTCGGCCAGCATCTGTGCCGCCCAGGGGCCGGAGAACACGCGGCTCAGATCGAGCACACGAACGCCTGACAACGAGCTCATTTAAATCCTTTTTGTACGCAGCTTGTCTGTTTTCAGTTGTTGGTCAGGCCCAGGGTCTTGATGACAGGCACCAGCTGCTTTTCGTCGGCCTTCACATAAGCGTCGAACTCGGCCGGGCCCATCACGGTGGCCTCGGCGCCCAGGGGCAGCAGGCCTTCCTGAACGGCCGGTGAGGCCATGACTTTCGCCATCGCCCGGTACAGCTTGTCAATCACGGCGGGTGGTGTGCCGGCCGGTGCGGCGATGCCGTTCCATGACTCCGAGAGATAGCCCTTGAGCCCGGCCTCGGCCATGGTCGGCACCTCTGGGAAAATTCTGGAACGGCCGCTGCTGCCTATGGCCAGCGCGCGAAGCTTGCCGGCCTTGACGTGCTGGATTTGCGGCGTGATGTTGACGAAAGACACCTCGACCTGGCCAGCCAGCACCGCCAGCACGGCGGGCGCCGCTCCGGCATACGGCACATGTGTGAGCTTGACGCCGGCCATCTGGTCGAACAGTTCGCCGCCCAGGTGTGGTCCTGTGCCGGCTCCGGCCGAGGCGTAGTTCAGCTTGCCGGGGTTCTTTTTCGCGTAGGCAATCAGTTCTGCAATCGAATTGACCGGCACGGAAGGGTGCACGGAGATCAGGTTGGGCACTGTCGCAAACATGCCGACCATGGTGAAGTCCTTGCGCGCGTCGTAAGGCAGCACGGCGCCAATGGCGGGTTGCACGACCAGGGGAGCCACCGTCGCCAGCAGCAGTGTGTAGCCGTCAGGCGCGGCTTTCGCCACCAGGCTGGCGCCTATGACCGTGCCCGCGCCGGGTTTGTTCTCGACAATGACGCGCTGGCCGAGTTCGGTGCTCATGCCGGCAGCCAGCATGCGGACGATGGTGTCCGACGGGCCTCCCGCTGCATAGGGGTTGATGATGCGAATGACACGGTCAGGCCATGCGGCCTGCGCGCCTGCAAGCTGCGCCGTGCACAGCGCGGCCAGCAACAGCCCGCGCCTGAAAAGTTGCAATGTTTTTGTCATTGATCTGTCTCCTTGTTGTTTGTAACTGCAGGTGCTTGCCAGCCTTCTCCGCCGGGCGGGCGTTGCAGCATGGGCCGGTGGAATATTTCGCCCAGGCCCGCATAAAAAGGCCCGCCCAGGCGCGACACGGGCCGCATTTTGGCGCTGTCCACCCGCTTGCCGTCGTAAATGTCGGGCGACAGATGGAAGGCGATGATCTCGCCGATGAACAGGGTGTTGATGCCTTTGCCCAGCGTGATGATCTGGTCTATTCGGCATTCCATCTGCACGGGCGACAGCGCAATGCGCGGCGGTTTGACCAGCCGGCTTGGCAGCAACTTGATGCCGAGCGCATCGGTCTCGCTGACGCCGGGCGCGTAGTTTTCGCCGCTGGCATGCATCGCCTCCATGTTGGCCTCGGTCGCCACATTGACGACGAACTCGCCGGTCTCGCGGATATTGCGCGCCGTGTCTTTTTCGGTGCCCTCGCGGCTCGCGATATTGATGGCCAGCATGGGCGGCGTGGTCGCCACGTAGTTGTATGAACTGAAGGGCGCAGCGTTGACGCAGCCCTTGCTGTCTACCGTGGTGACCCATGCAATCGGCCGCGGCACGACACAGCCGATGACCATGCGGTAGGCCGCCGCGGTATCGAGTTCGCGGGCATCTATAAAAGTGAAATCGTTGTCAGGCAAGGTCGGGCTTTCAGGTGTTGGACAAGGTGTCAGTCAGGCTTCACGCCTGCGGACTTGACCAGCCCGCCCCACTTTGCACCTTCTGCCTGTATGAATTTGCTGAAGTCCTGCGGCGTGCCGCCTGCAGCCAGCACACCCTGCGACCTGAAGAAGGTGACCGTCTCCGGGTTTTGCAAGGCTTTGTTGAGCGCTGCGTTCACGCGGGCAACCACCTCAGGCGGCATCTTTGCCGGCCCCATCAGGCCGTACCAGGTGCCACTGATGACGGTTTTGAAACCGGCTTCAGCAGTCGTCGGCACATCCGGCAGCGCCGTCGACCGGCTGGGTGCAGCAAGGGCCAGCGCCTTGAGCTGACCGCCGCGTATGAAGGAGATCACGGCCGGCACGTCGGCAAACATCATGTCGGCCGTGCCGCCTATGAGGTCGGTGGTGGCGGGCGCGGCACCGCGGTACGGTATGTGCGTCATGAAGACGCCGGCTTCGCGCTTCAGCAGTTCGGTGCCCAGCTGCGTGGACGTGCCGCTGCCTGCAGACGCGTAATTGAGCTTTCCGGGATTGCCCTTGGCATAAGCCACCAGGTCGGCGAGCGTGTTGAATCGGCTTTTGGATGACACGACAGCCACAGACGGAGTGTTGACGGCCTGACCGATGGCAACCAGATCACGCTCGGGGTTGTAGTTCGGGTTCGGGCTCATCGCCGGCACGATCACCATGGCACCCGTCGAGACGAAGAGCAGGCTGTAGCCATCTGTAGACCTGATGACCTCATTGGCACCCAGCACGCCGCCTGCCCCGCCCTTGTTGTCGATCACCACAGGCTGGCCAAGTTCAGCCGACATCCTGACGGCGATGAAACGCGCCAGCGCGTCGGCAGGTCCACCCGCAGCGAACGGGACCACAATGCGCACGGGCTTGGTCGGCCAGGCCTGCGCATGGGCTGCGGCCATGGGCAGCATGCCGCCAAGCGCCATCAGCGCGGGAAGCAATGCAGGAATAAGGAAGCGTCGGCGGCTGGTCTGTTGTTGCATGGTGTTGTCTCCTGTTGTCTGAAAGTTCTTGTGGCTGAAATCGGGGGTCACTGTCAGCCGTCTGCGGGTTCCGTGGATTTGACGGAAGGTTTTTTCTGCATGGCTGCATACCACTGCGCCAGCGCCGGGGCCTTCTGCCGCCAGCCGAGTGCGTCGAAGCGGTAGTCGAGATAGCCGAGGGCGCAGCACAGGCTGACATGGCCGAGGCCGAAGTCTGCAGCGCCAAGTGCCTGGACTTCCGCCTCAAGCCGCGCAAGGGCTGCGTGGGTCTTGAGCTCGAACGCGTCCATCAGCACCTGTATCGGGTGCTCACGCTCACGCTCGTTGCGCCAGAGGATGAGCACATCGAGCAGGCCGTCCCCGAAAGCTTCCCAGCGAAGCGCCTGCCAGCGCGCCGGCCCCGATGCCGCAATCAGCGGCCCCTGCACCAGTTCATTGAGGTACTGGCAGATGACACTTGAATCGAACAGCACCGTGCCATCGTCCAGCACCAGCGTCGGGATCTTGCTGAGCGGGTTGTCCAGCATGATGGCCGGGTTCGGCTTGAGCATGGCCGCGACGGAGCGGACCAGCGTGAGCCGGTCGGTGACCTGCAGCTCCTCGGCGCACATCATGACCTTGCGCACATAAGGCGATTTGGGTGACCAGTGCAGTTTCATCAAATGGCTCCAGAAGTTCGCAATGCGGCGATGGCCGCGGCGTCATAACCCAGCTCCTGCAGGATGCCGTCGCTGTGCTGGCCCAGCAGCGGCGGCGCTGCACAGGTCTGCAGCTTCGCCTCGGCAAAGCGCATGGGCGTACCGACCTGCGGCACCATCACGCCGCTGGGGTGCGGCACCTGTTTGAGCATTTCACGGTGCTTGACCTGCGGGTCTTCAAACACCTCGGGCACGTTGTTGATGGCGCCTGCGGGAACACCCGCTGCATCGAGTGCGGCAATGAGGTCCAGCCGCTTCCACGCCGAGAAGCGCTCTTCGAGCAGGGCGGACAACACCGTGATGTTGCGCACACGCTGCGCATTGGTGGCGAAGCGCTCGTCCTGCGCCCAGCCGGCCACGCCCAGCACCTCGCAGAGTTTGGCAAACTGGCCGTCGTTACCGACCACAAGGATGAAGTCACCGTCAGCGCAGGCATAGACGTCCTGCGGCTGGATGTTGGGGTGCGCATTGCCGCTCCGCGAGGGCACCTTGCCCGACACCAGGTAATTCATGGCCTGGTTGGACAGCGTGGCCACCTGCACATCGAGCATGGCGATGTCGATGCTGTCGCCCACGCCGGACTCGTTGCGTCGCGCCAGTGCGGCCAGAACCGACACCGCGGTGTACATGCCGGTCATCAGGTCGACGATAGGGATGCCGACCTTCTGAGGACCGCCGCCGGGCTTGCCGTCGCGCTCTCCGGTCACGCTCATCAGGCCGCCCATGGCCTGTATCAAAAAGTCATAGGCGGGCTGGTCCTTGCGCGGGCCGGTCTGGCCGAAGCCCGTCACCGAGCAATAAATGAGGCGCGGGTTCAACTTGCGCAGCGATGCCTGGTCGAGGCCGTAACGCTCGAGCGTGCCGGCCTTGTAGTTTTCCAGCACGATGTCGCTTTTCATGGCCAGCTCACGCACGATGCGCTGGCCTTCGGGTTTGTCCAGGCTGACGGTGATGGAACGCTTGCCGCGGTTGACGGCCAGGTAATAACCCGCCTCACGCGTATCGCGCCCCTCGGCGTCCTTGAGGAAAGGCGGGCCCCAGGCGCGTGTGTCGTCACCGGCGCCAGGACGCTCGACCTTGATCACCTCGGCACCCAGGTCGGCAAGGATTTGCCCCGCCCACGGCGCTGCAAGGATACGGCTGAGGTCCAGCACCCGGACATGGGAAAGGGGACCTGAAGAAGAACTCATTGAAATACTTTCATGACGCGCTGGGCCTGTCCGCAGTCTAGGTTTGCCGGACCCTGCGGCCTATGGCCCCGCAGGCAATCCTGTGATGCGCAATGGCGCATACCTTGGTGGCGATCTAATGGTTTCTACTCAGGCTGCGTGCCCGCAACGGGCAACGGCCTGTGTTTAACGCTAGGCCTAGCGTCCCGTGAAGACGGGCGCACGCTTCTCGCGGAAAGCCGCCTGTGCCTCTTTGGCGTCATCGGTCTTGCCGATCTGTGCGGTCATGTCCTGCTCGTAGCGGTAACCGTCGCGCAGGCTCATGTCCTCGATCACATTGAGGGTGTGCTTGCCCATGCGGGTGGACACCGGGCTCTTGGATGCAATGGTGGCTGCCAGCTCCATGGCCGCCGGCATCAGGCCTTCTGGCGTGGTGCAGGCTTCGACGACGTCCATGCGCAGCAGTTCAGCACCGGACACACGGTAGCCGGTCAGCATCATGCGCCGCAGGTGTGAATGCGAAAACAGCCGCATCGCATGCCGGCAGCCACCCAGCAGGCCTACATCTACTTCAGGCAGACCCATGGATGCCTTGTCCGAACAGATCAGGATGTCCGACGACGCAGCCATGGCCAGCCCCGATCCCAGCGCAGCACCGTTAATGGCGCAGATCACCGGCTTGGCACATTCGCGGATGGCATGAAAGCACTCACGCGTGCGGCGCGAGTGCGCCACAAGGTCACCCGGACCCTTGATGTTTTCAGCACGGCCCTTGAGGTCAGCACCTGCACAGAACACCTTGCCTGCCCCCGTGAGCACCACCACGCGGATGTCGTCGATCTCGGAAATCTGGTCCAGCGCCTGCGTCAGCTCGTCATTGAGTGTGCGGGTCAATGCATTGACCGGCGGGCTGTCCATGGTGAGTGTGGCGATGTGGTCCGCGATGTGAACCCGCAGCTGGGTGAAATCGTTCATGGTGGGGCGGCCGGAGCCGTGTATGTGAAACGTGAAGGAAAAACGGCGCAGGCAAATCCGAAAGCCCGCCGCCGGTGGCTTGTCACAGTCTAGGTTTTTCAGGCAGTCCAGGCCCTGGCGATGCAGTCAGACCTGCTATGTCAACCCGCGCATAACGAGAACCCCACGGATCGCCGACGTTCGCCCCGATGACGGCGCAATGTATCGGGCCTGTAATGCTGCGTTGAAGTTCCGTTGAAGTTTGGGAAACCCGTCATCCCGCTCACGCAGGCGGCGTTAACTCAATACCTTGCATTGCAAGGCAACCATCCAAAGGATCCGCCATGAAAAAATCATATGCACTTGCCCTGCTGCTCTCCGCCTTTGCGGTAAGCAGCTTTGCCCAGGACGCAGCCACCCTAGGAGCCCGGCGTGTCGCCGAGCGCGATGCTGCGTATGTGAAATCACA
>JAZKHN010000333.1:0-7884 GCA_040385325.1 Pseudomonadota bacterium | reverse complement strand
CGCGTCCGCCGCGATGGCCGTTTCATCGAGCGCATCGGTTTTTACAACCCGATTGCCAAAGGTGGCGAAGAAGGCCTGCGCATCATGCAGGACCGCCTGACCCACTGGATCGGCGTTGGCGCACAGCCATCGCCAACCGTTGAACGCCTGGTCAAGCAGGGCGCAGCGGCCGCCGCCAAGGCAGCCTGAGCCCAGTAAAAAAGATGTTGCCCGGATTGCAGTCAGCCGGTCTTCCGGCTGATGCTGTCGAAGTCGGGCGCATCCTCGATGCGTGGGGCGTCAAGGGATGGTTAAAGATCCTGCCCCACAGCACCGACCCCGAGGCGTTGTTTGCAGCCAAATCCTGGTTTCTGCAGCCGCCCGACGCCAAGTTCCGCCCCGGATTTAATGCCTTTGCGGGCACCGTATCCATAGCGGTAGACGAGGCCAAAACCCATTCTGATTCCGTCGTCGCCAAGGTCAATGGCCTGGATGACCGCACCGCTGCAGAAGCATTGCGTGGCGCACGTATCTTTTTGCCGCGCAGCAGCTTTCCTGCCGCTTCCAAAGACGAGTACTACTGGGTTGACCTGATAGGTCTGGACGTCGTCAACCGCGAAGGTGTGGCGCTGGGATCGGTCCGCGACCTGATGGCCACCGGTCCTCATTCCGTGTTGTGCGTCGAGTACACCGCAAAGCAGGAAGACGGCACTGAGGCAGCAGCCGAACGCATGATTCCCTTTGTCTCCGTATATGTCGACAGCGTTGACATCGCCGGCAAACGCATCACGGTTGACTGGCAGCCTGACTACTGAGCGCATCGCGTACTTGCTGCTGCGCAAATGTCGCGCAAAATGGGTTCCCCATGCGCTTTGATGTCATTACCCTTTTCCCCGAGCTGTTCACGCCCTTCCTGACGAGCGGCGTTACCCGTCGCGCCTACGAATCAGGCCTGGTGGAGGTGAAGTTCTGGAACCCCCGCGATTTTGCCGATGGCAGCTACCGCCGCGTGGACGACAGGCCGTTTGGTGGCGGGCCCGGCATGGTCATGCTGGCTGAACCCTTGAGTTTGTGCCTTGAGAAAATACAGGCGGATCGGCGTACTGCTGGCTGTGCTGCCGCACCTGTCGTACTTTTTTCACCGGTTGGCGAAACGCTGACCCATACCGCGGTTGAAAACTGGTCTGCAGGCCCGGGTGCCGTTCTGGTGTGCGGCCGCTATGAGGGGTTGGACCAGCGTTTTGTTGATGCCCATGTGGATATGCAGATCAGCCTGGGCGACTTTGTGTTGTCAGGTGGTGAAATCGCCGCCATGGCACTGCTCGATGCCGTGGCCAGGCTGCAGCCCGGCGTGCTCAACGATGAAGGCAGCCACCAGCTCGACAGTTTCAACCCTGCGCTGGACGGCCTGCTGGACTGCTCGCATTACACCCGGCCTGAGTCCTGGCGTGGCCAGGCTGTCCCTGCGATTCTGTTGTCCGGCAACCACAGCCACATCGAGCGCTGGCGGCGCGACCAGCGGCTGGCATTAACCCAAAGGCAGCGTCCGGAACTGGTTCAAAAGGCGAGGGATGCCGGGCAGCTGACGGCTGGGGACGAGGCTTTTCTGATGGATTTGTTCGAAAATCCGGAAAAAGACGCCTGACTTGCTATAATCGAAGGCTTTTCGGTCCTCTGGCGGCCACTGCAACCACGTTGCCCAATATGTTTGTATTGGCGCGCAACCCCTGGATTTGCGGTCTTTAGCGCAGCTCGCGAATGAACGAAAAAGTGAAATTGGAATTTTTATGAATCTGATCCAGACCCTTGAGCAGGAAGAAATTGCCCGCCTCAACAAGACTGTTCCCGTTTACGCACCTGGCGATACCGTCATTGTCAGCGTCAACGTGGTTGAAGGTACCCGCAAGCGTGTGCAGGCGTTTGAAGGCGTTGTGATTGCCAAGCGCAACCGCGGCCTGAACTCCAGCTTCATCGTTCGCAAGATTTCCAACGGTGAAGGCGTCGAGCGTACCTTTCAGGTCTACAGCCCGCTGATCGCCAAGATCGAAGTCAAGCGCCGTGGTGATGTGCGCCGCGCCAAGCTGTACTACCTGCGTAGCCGCAGCGGCAAGTCTGCACGTATCAAGGAAAAGCTGGGCGCCAAGGCCGCGTAAGCTGCCTGCCCACGAGAAGCCGCTCTGTAGAGCGGCTTTTTTTTGCCTGCTAGGATTTGCCCTGCATGAATTTCACCAAGCCCCTGCCCAAATTCGACCCCCGCAGTATTCCCGTGCAGGGGATTGATGATCACCTGTCAGGCGTGTCGCTGGATCGCCTTACACCGCAATCGCTGCGGGACCGTTTTCTCAACCCGCCACAGTGGTCGCCTGAACATAGCGTTGAAAAAAAATTCGGTGATCGCCAGGCCGCGCTGGCGGCGGTGCTGGTGCCGCTGGTGATGCGTGACGAACTGACCCTGCTGCTGACCCAGCGAACTACCAACCTTTCCACTCACTCAGGGCAGATTGCCTTTCCCGGGGGGCGCACCGACGACACGGACGTTGACGCCACTGACACAGCCCTGCGCGAGGCCCACGAAGAGGTCGGTTTGACGCGCGATCATATTGAGGTACTGGGTACCTTGCCGACTTACGTGACGGGCACGGCCTACATCATCACCCCAGTCGTGGCTCTCGTCAGGCCCGGCTTTGTATTGCAGCCTAATCCCGGCGAGGTGGCCGATGTGTTTGAGGTGCCTCTGTCCTACCTCATGAACCCGGCGCACCACAGGCGGCACCAGGTCGAGTTTGATGGCGTAACGCGTCAGTGGCTGTCCATGCCTTATCTCGATCCTGCAGTTGTGGGTGGCTTTGACCCTACAGAGCGCTTCATCTGGGGTGCGACGGCAGGCATGCTGCGTAACCTGTATCGCTTCCTGTCGGCCTGAAAATTGCCCCACGCTCCCCGCTGCGTGTGGTTCACTATCCCCCGAGGCTCTTCTTTTTTCCAGGATTGGCCCGTCGAAAAATTGACCGCTTTCATTACGGCTCATTGATTCAGCAAGGGGTGTCCGCAGGGTCAAGTTATCATTTGTCATGAGCTTTCTTGCCGTTTTGTTTGCACTCATCATTGAACAGGCCAGGCCGCTGGCCCGGGGCAACTGGATTCACTCAACATTTCGGGGCTGGGCACGCTGGGCCAGCCGCAGTCTTGATGCCGGCAAACCGCATCATGGCTGGATCGCCTGGACTGTCACAGTCATGGCACCGGCAGTCGCCACGCTCGCAATCCACTGGCTGCTCTGGAGCATCAGCGCCGTGCTGGCTTTCATCTGGAGCGTCGCCATCCTGTACGTCACGCTCGGCTTCAGGCAGTTCAGCCACCATTTCACCGACATACGCGACGCACTCGATGATGGCGATGAGGTGCTCGCACGCGAACTTCTTGCGCAATGGCGTCAGGTCGACGCGAGCGAGTTGCCGCGCAGCGAAATCGTCAGGCATGTGATTGAGTATTCCGTGCTGGCGGCGCATCGCCATGTTTTTGGCGTTCTGGGATGGTTCTCGGTACTGGCTGCCTTGGGCCTTGGGCCTGCGGGAGCTGTCATGTATCGCATGAGCGAGTTCGTATCACGCTACTGGATGTACAAAAGCAAAACGCCTTCAGCAGGCGAGGGTGCCAGCCCGGCTCTGCAGGGTGCAGCCCTCAAGGCCTGGGGCGTGATTGATTTTGTGCCAGCGCGCGTCACCGCCCTTGGCTTTGCCGTGGTCGGCAGTTTTGAAGATGCCATCGATGCGTGGCGCAACTACACCCAGCGTTTTCCGGCAGACGCTCCTGCAGCGACTGATAGTCGCAATGACGGCATTATTCTGGCGGCGACTTCTGGTGCCGTGAATGTACGCCTGGGTGGTGAATCGCTGAAGACGGTGTTTTCGCCGAACATGTCACAGGGGTTTCAGGCAGGCGGTCTGGATGCAGATCAGTCTTCGATCATCGAGCCTACACCGGGTCGCGAACCGGAGCCTGCCCATCTGCGCAGCATCGTCGGGCTGGTGTGGCGTTCTGTCGTGCTCTGGATGGTGTTGCTGGCTCTGCTGACGCTCGCACGCCTGCTGGGCTGAACAGGCTCAATAACGGGTCTGCGAAAGCTCTTCAAACAGCTCGCCATACAAACGGTAGCGGTTTGCGCTGATGGAGCGCCCGTTATCGGTCGAGTTGACTTCCGCGATGACACCGCAGCCTGGCTCATGCAAATGGGTGCAGTTGTAGAACTTGCAGTTCTGAGCGTGCGCCTTGAGGTCTGGCATCAGCGTGGCCAGTTGCATGGGCTGTATGTGGTTAAGCCCGAACTCCTGGAATCCAGGCGAGTCAATCAGCGCGGTCGTACGGGCTTCGTCTATCCAGTAAAGCGTGGTGCTGGTGGTGGTGTGCTTGCCCGAATTGAGCGCCTGCGAAATCTCTGCTGTCAGCACTTTTGCCTGCGGCACCAGCAGGTTGGTCAGGCTGCTCTTGCCTGCACCTGAGGGGCCCAATACCAGCGTTTTTTTGCCATTCAACAAGCCCATCAGCCCGGCTCTTTGTTCGGCGTTGTCAGAGGTTTCCACCTTGGGTTTGATGGCCAGCGGCAGCATGGCGTAGCCCATCGCACGATAAGGTGCCGACTTTGCCCATGCGCGCCCGAACGGTTCCGCGAGGTCGCTTTTGTTGAGTGCAATGATGGGCGTGATTTGCTCCGCTTCGGCGGCAATCAATGCCCGCGTGAGCTGGCTTTCAGAAAATTCGGGCTCGGCTGCGATCAGGATAAGCACCTGGTCAAGGTTGGCCGCAAACGATTTTGTGCGCATTTCATCCTGCCTGTAAAACAGGTTGCTGCGCTCTTCCACTTTTTCTATCGTGCCTTCGTCTTCGCTGGGCAGCCAGCGAACGCGGTCACCCACCACGGCCTGGCTTTTTTTGCCACGAGGGTGGCAGATCAGGCGTTCGCCTGCATCGGTTTCCACCAGAACATGGCGACCAAAGCCAGCCACAACAAGGCCGGGGCGGGTACCCGAAATGGGGGCTGCGCCTGGCCTGACCGGTTTGCTCAAGTGAAGAGTGCGTCGGCCTTTGACGCACAGAAAAAATCACTGACGGAAATGCCGTCCACATCATGTGTGTTGAAGCGCACGGTGCATTTGCCGTAACTCACCGCCAGCTCGGGGTGGTGGTCCTCGGCGTTGGCGATGAAGGCCAGTGCATTCACAAAGGCAATCGTTTCGTAATAGTTCTTGAAGCTGAAGGTCTTTTCAAGCGAGCCATCGATCAGGCGCCAGCCCGGAACCTGCTCACCATTGAGTTTGCTCAGCTGCGTGACGATTTCGGTTGCGCTGAGCGCGCGGCGGTTCTGGTGTATCGGGTTCATGATGCTGATCCTTGCAGGGTGGGTGCCATGCGTGCCAGCCGCTCTGATGCAGGCGGGTGCGAATAGTAGAACTTCACAAACACCGGGTCGGGTGTCAGCGTGCTGGCATTGTCCTGGTAAAGCTTGAGCAGCGCGCTTTGAAGGTCCCGGCCATCGGTTTGCGATACGGCATAGGCATCTGCCTCGAACTCGTGTTTGCGTGAAAACCGTGCGAAGACCGGTGAAATAAAAAAGCTGAACAGCGGTACTACCAGCATGAAGAGCAAAAGGGCTAAAGCGTCATTCGCGCCGCTCAGGTTGGGCCGCACGCCCAGCCCGGTATAAAACCAGACCTGTGACGACAACCAGCCCAGAAGCGCAAAGCCGGCCAGGCTCATGGCGAACATCGAGACGATGCGTTTGATGATGTGTTTGTGCTTGAAGTGCCCCAGCTCATGCGCGAGCACGGCATCAACTTCGCCGGGCGTGAGTTGTTTGAGGAGGGTGTCGTAAAACACCACACGTTTGGCCGCACCAAAACCCGTGAAGTAGGCGTTGGCATGCGCCGAGCGCTTGCTGCCATCCATCACAAACAGGCCTTTGGCCGCGAAACCACAGCGCTGCATCAGGGCTGTTACGCGGGTCTTGAGCGCTTCGTCATCAAGCGGTTTGAACTTGTTGAACAGCGGCGCGATGACGGTAGGGTACAAAACCAGAACCAGCAGGTTGAAGCCCATCCATGCACACCATGCCCACAGCCACCAGAGGCGCCCCGCGCTGCCCATCAACCACAGGATGAGCGCGACAATCGGCAGGCCAATGACGGCGCCTACCAGCAGACCCTTCACCATGTCGCCAAGCCAGAGTTTGAACGTCATCTTGTTGAACCCAAAGCGCTCTTCTATCCTGAAGGTGCTGTAGAGGGTGAAGGGCAGGTCCAACAGGCCGCCGATGAGGCCGAAGGCGGCCAGCAGCGCAATCTGCGGCACCAGGCTG
Source organism: Pseudomonadota bacterium (assembly GCA_040385325.1). GTDB lineage: Bacteria > Pseudomonadota > Gammaproteobacteria > Burkholderiales > Burkholderiaceae_C > Polaromonas. The sequence continues at coordinate 1,553 of JAZKHN010000333.1, read as the reverse complement.
CCGTAAGCGGCCAGGCCGGAGTTGGCGAGAAACTCGTTGAGCGCATCAATGCCGCCCAGCAATGTCCAGCCCAGCAGCACGGCCGCACCGAACGCCATTTCAAGCAGCCCAAAGCGCGCCTTGGTAATGGTGTAGTCGGCCGCTTTCCGGTGGGCATCGAGTGAGATGGTGGCTGCAAACGCGGCAGGTACTGCGTTGCGATGCTGCGCCACATGCCTGATCTGCCGTGACGCGAGGTAAAAGCGCACCAGCAGGCCAAGTACAAGCGCAGCACAAAACACGAGGGTGAAGACGAAAGAAAAGTCGCTCATGAAGGGAAGTTTAGGCTATCAGCGAGAATCGCAAGATGCCTGATAACGAACCCCTGCTTAAAAAATCTGACCAGAACCTCGTCTGGATAGACTGCGAAATGACCGGGCTGGACCCCGAAAAAGAGCGCCTTATCGAAATCGCCGTGATCGTCACCGGGCCGCAGTTGACCCCGCGTATCGAGGGCCCTGTGCTGGCGATTCACCAATCCGACGAACTGCTGGACCAGATGGACGCCTGGAACAAGGGCACCCACGGCCGCAGCGGGCTGATCGACAAGGTCAAGGCCAGCGCGGTAAGCGAAGCAGATGCCGAGGCGCAAATCCTGGCATTTCTGGCCCAGTACCTGCCCAAGGGCACCTCACCGCTGTGTGGCAACACCATCAGCCAGGACAGGCGCTTCCTCGTGAAGTACATGCCGAAGCTGGAAGCTTTTTTGCATTACCGCAACATTGACGTCAGCACGTTCAAGGAGCTCGCCAAACGCTGGAGCCCCGAGGTGTACAGCGCTTTCAAGAAGCGGCAGAGCCATACTGCGCTGGCAGATGTGCATGAGTCGATTGACGAGCTGGAGCACTACCGCGAGCATTTCCTGAAGTAACAAGGCCGGTTTTGGGCCTTTTCTGGCCCATATTGCCTCGCGATTGAAAAAAGATTGGTACAAACCCGTAAAGCGTGCCATAATCATGGGCTTGCAGTTGCACAGGTGCGCTGCATTTGTACATCTACCTCACACTTTTGGGCCCTCATGATCGGGGCCACCGTTTCAAGCAGTTCAGTTCTTCTGTTCCAGCCTGATTCGCAATATTCGTTTGATGGTTGATGTTTTTTTAACCATTGAACGAATCCTCCTGCCACGCGGGAGGACAAGTTTTCCTGCGACCTTGCCAAAAGCACGGCTTGCAGGTGATTAGTGAGAAACACATGACTGACTCTTTTGAGCCTCGTGGCGACTTTGCGCCCGAAACAAATACCGACGCCGACAACAACCTGGTTGCGGACTTCTCCGGCACGCCCGAAGGCACCGAAACCTCCCTCGACGCCATCGTTGCGGAGCCAAACGGTTTCGTGAAGCTGGGCCTGGCCAAGGAACTGCTGCAAGCCGTTGCCGATATGGGCTTCACACAGCCTACAGCCGTCCAGATGGCAACCATCCCACAGGCCATGCAGGCCCTGGATGCAGACCACAACAACACTGACCGCAAGAAGGCCAAGTTCACCGACCTGCTGGTTTCCAGCCAGAC
>JAZKHN010000332.1:0-2436 GCA_040385325.1 Pseudomonadota bacterium | reverse complement strand
GCGAGTGCGAAACGTTCGTCGTTTGCAGTTAGTTTGTTTGAATCAGTTTTACGAGCACACTCAGCTCGACATGCACCACACCGCGTCCGAACCCACGTCGAAACCAATGCAGCCCCAGACGGGTAGTTTAAGGCATGCCCAGCAAATTCAAGAGGGCCAAGGGTGAAGAGATCACCGCATCGGCCTGCCAGCCCGCAGCATCGGGTGCCGCGCCGAGGTAGCCATAAGCCGCCGCGACCGTCGGCATGCCTGCAGCCCGCCCGGCGATGATGTCGCGTTCGTCGTCACCCACGTACACACATCGCGCGGGCGCAACACCAATCCGGCGGGCTGCTTCAAGCAGGGGCTCGGGGTGCGGCTTGGCATGAGGTGTGGTGTCACCGCTCACAATGGCCTGCGCACTGGAGAACAAGGGCATGGCTGCAGTCAGAGGCAATGTAAATCGCTCTGATTTATTGGTGACCACACCCCATTTGAAGCCAGCACCGGCCAGCTGGCCAATCAGGCCGTCGACGCCTTCAAACGCGTAAGTGCGCTCAGTCATGCAGGCTTCGTAGTTGGCGAAGAATTCTTCCCTGAGCGCTTCGAAACCCGTGTCCTGCGGCGTCAGGCCAAAGGCAATGCCAATCATGCCCCGGGCGCCTGCACCAGCCATCGGGCGGTAAACATCCAGCGAATAGGAGGCCAGACCGCGGTCTACGCGCATCTTGTCTGCCGCAGCGCCCAGGTCGGGCGCACTGTCTATAAGGGTGCCGTCAAGATCAAACAGGATGGCTTCAATATCTTTAAACATCTTGTGGCTGTCTGACAGTGATCAGGCGCGTGTTGTAGCGAGCATGTAGTTGACGCTCGTGTCGGCATCAAGCCAGTAGTGGCGAGTCAGCGGGTTGTATTGCATGCCGCGGGTTTGCTGCAAGGTCAGCCCGTTGGCCCGGCAATGGGCCGCAAGTTCGCTGGGCTTGAGCAGCCTGGCGTATTCATGGGTGCCGCGAGGCAGCAGGTTCAGGACATACTCGGCGCCCACAATCGCAAAAAGAAAAGCCTTGGGATTGCGGTTAATGGTCGAAAAGAACACATGTCCGCCCGGTTTGACCAGGGCTGCGCATGCCGTCACGATGGACGAGGCGTCAGGAACATGCTCAAGCATTTCCATGCAGGTCACGACGTCGAAGCTGCCAGGTTGGTCGGCAGCCAGTGCTTCGGCGCTGATTTCCTGGTAGCTGACACCTTCAGTATGCGCTTCCAGCGCGTGAAGTTGCGCCACCTTAAGGGACTTGGTGGCCAGGTCAATGCCCAAAACTTCAGCGCCCTTGCGCGCCATGGCATCGGCCAGAATGCCCCCGCCACAACCCACATCCAGCACACGCTTGCCGGCAAGCGGCACCAGATCGTCAATCCAGCCAAGGCGCAGCGGATTGATCTGATGCAAAGGCCTGAATTCGCTTTCAGGATCCCACCAGCGATGGGCAAGGTCCGAGAATTTTGCGAGTTCCGCAGGGTCGACATTGTCAGTGATGGTCATGGATGCAATTATCGGGGATTGTTGTCAGGAGACCGGAGTTGCTGAGGAGGCTTCAGACAAAGTCTACCGTCTGGTTGTGATCCGAAGCGCTATCGGCAGCATGAGCCGGAATCAGCAGAAATTTACGCCACAACTACACACTCTGCATACGCACGCAAATGCCGCCAATGGACAAACCCGGTATTGTTGAGGCATAAAAAAACCGCGCCGTAGCGCGGTTTTTTGAAGAATCCGTAAGGATTACCTGTTGGCGCGGGTACCAACCACTTCGATTTCCACGCGACGATTCTTGGCGCGGCCTTCGGCAGTCTTGTTGTCAGCAACTGGCTGTTTCTCGCCCTTGCCTTCAGTGTAGACGCGGTTTTTCTCGATGCCCTTGCTCACCAGATAAGCCTTGACAGCTTCAGAGCGGCGAACCGACAGCTTCTGGTTGTAAGAGTCGCTACCAACGGAGTCGGTGTGACCAACAGCGATGATGACTTCCAGGTTGATGTCCTTGATCTTGCCGACCAGATCATCCAGCTTGGCTTTGCCTTCTGGCTTGATGACAGACTTGTCGAAGTCAAAGAATGCGTCAGCAGCGTAGGTGACTTTCGAAGCCACGGTGGCTGGAGCTGGTGCCGGAGCTGGAGCTGGAGCAGCGACAACAGGTGCAGGTGCTGGCTCGGCAGCGCGAGGAGCAACCACGGGAGCAATGGCACCATCGCAGCCTGGAGCTGCAGTAGCAGGCGTCCAGAAAGCATCACGCCAGCAATATTCGTTCGTGCCATTTTTCCAAACGTATTCGCCGGTACCGTTTTTCCAGTTGTCGATTGTTTGTGCACCAGCGGCGGTAGCAAGCGCTGCGGAAGCAAACAACATTGCCACTTTGTTGAGTTTCTTCATGGTTCTCCTCTAGAGAAAAGCCGCAGACT